>JASLCY010000315.1 GCA_030151925.1 Oligoflexus sp. | reverse complement strand
GGGCGGCGGCCGACTCTGGACGCAAGTATCGGATATCCGATCGGATTCCAGAGCCTCATCAGGAGCTACCGTGAGCGGCGACCGCAATTTCGACGAATTATTTGATCGATTTCACCGGAATATCAAAGGCTCGGACAAAGGCCGCCTGCGCGAGACCCTCATTCGCGAAGACCTCGAGACGACGATCCCGGAGCTCGACAGACCGGGCCTCGACATCCTCGATGCGGGCTGCGGCCTCGGCGACATGAGCCTCTGGCTCGCGGGCAAAGGCCATCATCTGCTCGCCAACGACCTCTCGAGGAAGATGGCCGACCATGCGCGGGAGACCGCGGACGCCGCCGGGCTCGGACCGCTCGTTCAAACCCGCAACGCGCCCTTGCAGGACGTGCTCGACGGTTCGAAGGCCTACGACCTCATCTGCATCCACGCGGTCATGGAGTGGCTCGAAAAACCCTACGAAATGCTCGATCTCATCGCGCCGAGCCTGAAGCCGGGCGGCTATCTTTCCCTGACGGTCTACAATCTCCATCGCACGATATTCAACGGCCTGATCAAAGGCGATTTCTACAAGGTCCTCACGCAGAACTTCGGCGGCGAATCACGCAAGAGCATGACGCCGCCGAATCCTATCGAGCCGGAGAGGGTCTTGGCCCGCTTGAAAGAGCTGGGTTTTACGATAGAGCTCCATGCGGGGCTTCGCTGCTTCTACGACTTCATCACGCCGGAGGTGAAGGATCAGCGGAGCTATGAGGATATCCTGCTGCTCGAGAGGCGCTACCGCAAGCTGTCGCCCTATCGGGATATCGCCCGCTACGTCCACATCATCGCTAAAAACTAGGCCTTCCCGCCCTTGATATCGCGCGATTCGCGCGCGAAGAGCTCCTGCACGGCCTGCGCCCCGTATTTCTCCTCGAGGCGCATGATCCCGAAATGATAACGCGCGGCGGTCACGTAGTGATCGCAGAACGCGGCGTTGATGGCCGCGGACCCGACCGCGCCGGCGAGCGGGACCGCGCCGGCTATCATCTTCTCCGTCACCGCGACTTCGAATCGCGCGGCCACCCGCGTGATGAACTTGGCGAAGATGGTCGCGCTCCCGCGCTCAACGGCCATGAACAGTTCCTTGGCCGAGAATTTGCCGAGATAGACCGCAGCCTCGGAGATGACCTTCGAAAAGGCGATGCGCGACGCGAGATAACCCGCTTCCTCATCGCCCCGCTGCCCGCCCGAACCGAGCGTGAACACATAAACGCACTGCAGCTGCACCGCCGGGTCCTGCACGTCGAAGCCCCAGTTCGCGGCCGCCTGCGAGATGCCCCTGAGCATCACGCCGGTGGAAAGAGGTAATTCGACAGGGAGCGAAGCCATGCCGAAGAGACCGCCAAACGCCCCCGAGACCGCCGCTCCAGCCGTGTGAGCCCAGCCCGATACCTTGGCCTGATGCGCAGAGCGCGACCAGCTCTCGTTCTTTTGGGGCTCTCCCTTGATGGTCTTGATCGAGATCTTAAGGGCTGTATTCAATGATGTTTCCACCGCTTTGCTCAAGAGGTGCTGAGCCCGGGCCGGAAGTTTCTGTTGAAAGGTATCGACAGGTTTTCCTATAGCTTTGGTCAGTTTCATGATGAGGGTGGGGCGTTCGAGAAAACGGGCGGCCTCGGCAATAAAGGCACGTTCCTGTTCGGTAAGGGAAGCAGCGCTCATCCATTCCTCCGCACGAAGATATAACGAGATTGCCTCTATCCTTTTGCAGTGAAAAGGAAAATAATCGCTCGCGCTGAGGAGGCGCCGAATTTGGCTCAACAATTCCACATTTTGCTGAATCCACGATCACTCGGTCGTCACCGGGCGAAGCTCGACGAGCTCGTCGCCATTTTGCAAAAACGCGGAGACGAGGCCGTCGTCCTCGAGCCGGCCGGTCCCGAGGCGATGTTCGAGCAGACGCGGAAGTGCCTCGAGGAAGGCGCGCGTTATATCCTGCCCGCGGGCGGCGACGGCACGCTCAATATCTGCGCCTCGGCTTTCCTCGACAAAGGCCGCAACCTCTTCCCCGAGGCGAAGCTGATCCCGCTCAACTTCGGTACGGGGCATGATTTCTACACGGGCTTCATGCCGAAGGTGGAAGGTTATTCCTGGCTGCTCGGCGACACGGAAGAGAAATCCATCAGCGTCGGCCTGGTCGTCGATAAGAAGTCGCAGGACTCTCGCTACTTCTTCAACACCTTCTCCTACGGCATCAGCGGCAGCGTCCTCGACAAACGGGAGCGCGCGCCCCTCCGCGATTCGAAATTCTCCTACTTCGCGGCGACCCTCAGGGCGATCGCCGATTTCAAGCCGCTCGAACTCATCGCCCGCCTCGACGGGCGTTATGCGCGGGAGCGCACGCTCCTGTTCATGATCGGCAAGGGGCCGGTATTCGGCGGCGGCATGCGGCTGATTCCCGAGGCGCGGCATACCTCCTCGGAGTTCACCGGCCTCTGGATCCCGGCTCTGAAGATGCGCACCGTGCTGGGCAACCTCCACAAGATCTATACGGGCGCCGTGGCCTCCGTGGACGGCGTGCAGGCGCTCAACTTCAAGTTCGCGGAGCTCGAGCTGCGCAAGCGCCGCAACCTCCTCGAAGTCGATGGCGAGATCTACGAGACGGGCCGCCGCGTGGAGATCTCCATCATTCCGAACTGCCTCACGCTCCTGAGGCCCAAACTTCAATAAGCCGCCGGATGCAGGCTGACGGTCGCCATGATCACCGCCGCGTCCTCGCCCGCGACCTGCAGGGCCTGGCCTTTGTGCCCCTCGATTTCGAAGCCGTGGCCTTCGCTCAGGCGGAAGGTCCCGCCGCCGACCTTGATTTCGCTTTCGCCGCGCAGGGCATAGAGAAAATGCGTGTCGCTCAACTCGCGGACGAGGTGCTCTCCCGCGCTGAGGCGCAGGCATTCCAACCGACCCTCGCCGCTGTCCCGCCTCACCATGAGGTTATAGTCCTGCGCTTTCCCCTCGAGCTCGGCCGCGGTCGTCCATTCCCCTGCGAAGGGATAAGCGACCAGAGGCTCCAGGGTATGCGAAGGCCGCCCTTCGTGATGGGTATGGCGAGTTTAGCCAGCGTTCGGGTGAGGGAAAGCAGCGATACGCGGCTGTCGGGCGGGATG
>JASLCY010000314.1 GCA_030151925.1 Oligoflexus sp. | reverse complement strand
CGACTTCGATTCCATCCATGCCGCCGATATCAAGACCGGCTCGACCATCGCCGGCGTGAACGGTACGCTGACGCCTAAACCAGCGGATTGCGCGGCGAGCGGCAGTACGGGCTGCGCGGCGATCGCGGCTTATCCGGCGGTCGATAAAGTGAGTCTCGCGGCGCATACCGCGGCTTTCCACGATACCCTGACTTTACTGGGCTATTCGGGAACGATCCACGATTGCTCGAGCGACGGGCAGAGCTCGTGCCTGACGACGACGAACTTCCCGGCCGCGGACAAGGCGAGCCTGACCGCGGGCGCGGCGAAGATCCATACGGGCCTGACCCTCGGCGGCGTCGCCGGCAGCCTAGGCGATTGCGCGGCCTCCGGCGCGACCTCGTGTTATACGGTGAGCGCTTATCCGGCCCTCGATAAAAACGCTTTCGACAGCAACAAAAGCAAAGTCCATAGTTCGATCACCCTGGCCGGCATCAGCGGAACGCTGGATGATTGCTCGACCGACGGCAACACGAACTGCTATGCGGTCACGAATTATCCGGCGGTGAACAGCAGCAACGTTACGGCGAGCAAGGCGGGCATCTCCAGCTCGCTGACGCTCGGCGGCGTCGCCGGAACCCTGGCGGATTGCTCCGAGCTCGATTCCAACTGCCGTTTGCCGACCTATGCTCTGGTCACTCAGCCTCTGAAGGCGATCAACTTCGATACGATTACGGCCAATATCATCCGCTCGGATACGACGATAGCCGGGATTACCGGTAACCTCACGCAGATCCCCGCGAATTGCAGCGCCGACGGCATAACGAACTGCCTGGCGGTCACCAATTACCCGGCGATGGATAAAAACACGGTCGATGCCGCGAAGGCCTCCATCCTCTCGACCGTGACGGTCGGCGGGGTGATCGGAACCTTGGCGAATTGCAGCACCGACGGCGGCACCTCGTGTTTCGCCGTAACCGCTTATCCTTCCTATGATAAATCCCTGGTGACGAGTTCGACTTCGAGCCTGAAGCCTTCGTTCACCGTGAACAGCACGAGCGGAACGATGACGACCTGCTCGGGCAATGATTCGAATTGTTATGTCGCGACTTACGACGGCTCGTCTCAACATCTCAAGGCCGTGAACTTCGACAGCATCACGGCCGGCGTCCTGAAAAGCGGCACGACCCTGGCTGGCGTGACCGGCGCTTATCCGAGCAGCACCTATCCTATGGCGACGCCGGACGGATACAGCGATCTGGCTTCGGCTACCTTCAACTCCTCGATGAGCTCGGCGACGAACTTCGGTTGGTTCGATGCCAGCGGTACCCGTTATACGGGAGCGGGCGAGGCGAACCTGATCGCTTCGAACCTTACGAGCGGCACCGATATCTTCGGCGTCTCCGGCACCATAGTCACCGGCCTGGACGCCTGGGACGTGCGCGTGGGAGTCAGCTACGGAACCTCGTCGACCGGCAAACTGCGCACAACCTGCCGCAACGGTGGGGATTTGTCTGTCTGGGATATCTCTACGATTAAAACGGGGAGCGCCACGGCTTCAAACGATACTATCACTATCACCGGCCATGGCTTCAGCAACGGCCAATGCGTTCGAGTCGGCTATAGCAGTTCGCCCGGCGGGTTGAACGATACGGTCAAGTATTTCGTCATCAATGCGACCACGAACACCTTCCAGGTTTCGACCACTTCCGGCGGCTCAGCGTATGATATCACCGCCGATGCTCCTTCCATCACGGCCTTTAGATGCGATGACGGCGTCATGGGCCGTTGGGATACCGTGGATTTCAGTGGGGCCACTCCAACGAACTTCAGCGCCTGGAACAGCAACTATGTCTGCCAGGGCCTCGAATCTGCGAACGGCGACGATAACGTCTGGCGCGACGTCACCATCGGGGGATGCTCGTCGGGTAAAGATTGCCGCTACATGGATAAGATAACCAAGACCCAGTGGAGCAAGATCGTAAGCTCAGGCATGACCTGGGGCTCGGCCGTCGCGAAATGCAAAGGCCTGACCTTTGACGGTCTATCCGATTGGCGCCTGCCTACGGTCAATGAATTAACGCAGGCCGTGGAGCACGGGATAGCCACGATCTACAACACCAATTGGATTACCAACTCCCAGACCGACGCCACCCGCTCCTGGTCGGCGACCAGGCAATCCGACAGCAGCTCCAGCGCGTGGGGAGTCTTGATGAGTGACGGGGATTCATATCCCGGTACTTTTAGTACGAAGTGGTTGGTGCAATGCGTCCGTAACGATTGAAGATGCGGCGCCGGCCCGCTCCTGATTTCGTCGCAAAGGCCGCTAGAGCCTTCGCAGGCGCGAGAGGCTCGGCGAAAGCTGTTTGATTTCTTGCTGCAGCGCGCGGATCGCCGTCTGATCCTCCGCGAACTTGCAGAGGTTATAGAGCCGGCCGATCTCCGCGAGCCGATCCTGCCCCGTTTCCCGGGCCAATCGCTGGAAGTAATGAAAACGCGTCTCGCCCGCCTGCGCCCCGAAGCCCAATCGCTCCAACTTCCGTTGCAGTTTCTTCAGGCGTCGTTCCCAGATCTGACCCGCGTGGCGTCTTCTATCGATACGCACGATCTGAATCAGCACGATGCCGCCGGCGATGATGCTGAGGGCGATCCACACGGTGCTGAGGCCTTCCATCGCGTTTTTGATCGCCTCGAACACGTCCTGTCCTGCGAAATTCATCCAAGCCAGCACGAAACCCATCCAATTGGAGCCATGGTCCTTCTTCGCGTCACCGTCGATCGCGACGAGCGAAGGGTCGACCCTTTGCCAAGCGCCCTGATACCAGACTTCGACCCAGGCGTGCGCGTTTTCTCCGGTGACCTGATAGAGTTCGCTCTTGCCGAGCTGCTGCGCGCCCTGATAACCGACCACCACGCGTACGGGCGTCCCGGCTCGTTGCAGGAGAGTGGCGAAGGCGGCGGCGAAGTGCTCGCAGTAACCTCTGCGCGTCACGAAGAGAAATTCGTCCAACGTGTCTTTACTGATAAAAAACCCGGGTGAAAGCGTGTAATGGAACGAACGGAAGAGGGTGAGGATCTGCTCGATCTGTTCTTCGGCCGGATGCCCGCGCAGGGATTCGATGAGATGCTGGACGCGTTCGCTCGTCGCGCTCGGGATGAAGGCGATGCCCTTCGGCCTCGCGGCCGCCACATGGTTGCCGAGGATCGCGCCGCCGCGGATGAAGAGGCCTTCGCCGCGCAGGACGCGCTTGCTCGGCTGCCAGTGCAGGGGTTCGGCGTCCGCGGGGTCAGCCGCGCCTATCGTATTTTCCAGCACCGGGATGATGCCGCCGAGCTGCTGGTCGAGCGAGAGTTCGTAGAGCACGGGTTCATTCTCGGTCTGGGGCAGGGCGGAAAGATCCTCATCGCTCGCGCCGCGGCTCCAGTTCATGCCGTGGCCGCGATCCAGGACGTCGGCTCGCCAGTAGAGCTGTTCGATGTTCGGCGCTTTGTTCAGGAACTTCACGCGGAAGGCGAGACGATCCGAGAGCGCGAGCTTCGCGATTTCCCCAGGGCGCAGAAGGCCGGCCATGCCCGACATGCCCTGATGCTGGAGAGGACTGCGCAGGGTGGGGAAAAAGAAATAGATCGGCAGCAGGATCAGCGTTACGGGTATGGCGAGTTTAGCCAGCGTTCGGGTGAGGGAAAGCAGCGATACGCGGCTGTCGGGCGGGATG
>JASLCY010000303.1 GCA_030151925.1 Oligoflexus sp. | reverse complement strand
CACGTGGATCGCGTTGCGGAAGCGGTTCTTGCGAGATACGCGGAAGCCCTTTGCCAGGGCGAACATTTTTTTACGGCGGCGGCGAGCTTTAAAACCGCGTTTGGCGCGTGCCATAGGTTAAGTCCTCTTTATAGACGAGATTCGTTGAATCGGTTTCTGTGAACTATCAGGAGCCGTATGGCAAGCAGTCCAGAACGTTCCAACGATCCGCGTGCGAAACGTAGGCAGTGTTCTTAAGCTTGTTCAAACGTGCACGGGTTTTCTTGGTCAAAATGTGGCGCTTGTTAGCTTGACCGCGTTTGATCTGACCCGATGCGAGAACTTTAAAGCGCTTGGATGCAGCGCGTTTTGTCTTCATTTTCGGCATACAATATCCTTCTTCTCACCTGCATCACTGCAGTAAACCATTCTGACTGCTACGTTTTTCGAAGGGGACAACGAACGGGGGGTTGCCATCGAAAATAATAGAGCCCAGTGTGTAACACTTCGGACCTGGGTTCGCAATCGAAACTTAGACCTGAAAACAGCTCGGCGTCAGTGAACGCTCGGCAGTACGAACGCGACTTTACCCTCTCCAAGCAGTTTTGACTTGGACTTACGAACGGCGTCCCAGGCTTCTTTATCCACAACCAACTTGCCATCCTGATAGGTAGCGTCGACATGCACAGGCTCATTGCCCGCAAAGCTCTTCAGTTCCGAGGAACCGTTGTAGAACCAGCGGCCGATCAGCTGTTTACGGTATACATCAGGGCTGACGTCCTCGGAGCTGTAGACCACATCCCCGGCGTTGTCCCGAATCTCGCCCAAGAGGAGGGGAGACTTCAGGCCCTTAACGTCCACTATGACGCTGCTACCTGCGCCCTCTTCCCCCTCAGCAGCGTGAGGCTGGTAGGGCCTGCGGCCCGGATCGAGAGCTAGCGCCAAGCTGGCCTCGAGCTCAACACGGACTTTGCCATTGCTGAAAAAGATCGTGTTGTAGACGAAAGACTGCTTGCTGACGGTTTTAGCAATCGCTTCGGCGTTCTCATCAGACACGCCTTTTTCGCCACGAACTTTGGGAACATTCGCCAACGCGTAGAGCAAACCCTGATCGGTGGCTTCTTTTTCAGCAGCCTCAAGACTCTTATTAGGGGCCGACTCTCCAAAGTAACGGAGTCGCATCGACGACCAGTTCATCTCAAAACGATCGAAAGATTCCAGGACAGGCTGGGCGACCGCGGCCTGAGCGAGAGCAAGTGTCAGGAGACCGAACGAGATGAAAGAGGCGCGTTTCATAATTGACTTCCTCGGCGGTGGAGAAGACCCAAGATGAATTGAACGACGGTTGGCGTTCCACAGACTATATTGCCTGCTTCCATGTTATACCCAAGCGGAGATTGGGAGAAGTTTTCGATTTTCCCTCCGGCCTCCTCTACCAGAAGACTTCCGGCCGCGAGATCCCAGGCTCCGAGCCCCGACTCCCAATAGCCGTCATAAACGCCTTCGGCCACCAACGCGAGATCCAGAGCGGCCGCCCCGTCCCGGCGAATGCTCTGGCAGGTATCAGCCACGGCGTGGAAGAACTCAATGCCTTTTCTGAGGTTCTCACCCGAATGATAGGCGAATCCGGTCGCCAGAAACGCGTCTTTCATAGGCCTGTCGGCTGTGCAGGAGATAGGCTTCCGGTTGGCGAAGGCGCCTTTCCCTTTCTCCGCCACATAGGTTTTTTTGCGAATAGGGTCGTGAACGGCACCGGCTTGCGTATGCACGTGGCCCTTGTCGTCGAAGACGGCTCGAGCGATCGATACGCAGAAAAAGGGGTAGCTGTTGGCGAAGTTGGTGGTCCCATCCAGAGGGTCTATGACCCAAATGGCTTGTCCGGGCGTTCTTTGCGTCGAACTCAGACCCGCCTCTTCCGACAGGATCAAGTCCTTTGGGTAGGCCTTGCGGATCGTTTCGAGGATGAGTTTCTCGCTGGCAAGATCGGCATCCGTCACGAGGGAGTTGTCTTGTTTGTGCCTTACGTGGACCCCAGTCCCGAAGTGACGCAAAAGTTCATCGCCGGCCCGCGTGCTCAACTCATGCAGGAACTCCATCTCTTTCGTATAGGCCAAAGCTGTGCTCCTTTGGTGTGGCATGAGATAAACCTTACGCCGCGCGATAGGTTTTTGTATGATCTTTATTGTGGCACGGTCACTGGAATTCTGCGAGCTTTTCATCTCTAAGTCGTTGACTATACGCCTAAACCCGCAATTTTCTCCGTCGCTGCAAGTTTTGCGCGCAAGCGCCGAAAAGAAGAAGTGATTTTTGAAAGGTTGATTCATAATATGTCATTAATATCAGATAATTATCTTTATACGTCGGCTCTCGGTGCACTCATCGGCTGCGGGCTCTTCGCCGTCGTCCGTTTTCTCCTGCCCAAACGTTTGAAGGCCACACACGAGACGCAGCGCGACGTGATCATCGAAAAAGCGAAGCAGCGCAAAGAGCAATTGATCGCCGAAGCGAAGAAACGCGCCGATGAAAAACTCCAGCTCATGCAAGAGGAGCTGGAAGTCTCGATCGAGGAGGAGCGCATCAGCCTCGAATCGACGGAAAAGGATTTCGGCCTTCAGGAGGAGTTCGCGAAACACGAGGAGGAGCGCATCCAAAAGCTCGAGGCGACCCTCCAGACCCACCAGAAGAAGATCCAGGACCTCAAGGAGCAGCTCGAGGCCCAGCATTCGGAAGACGCGGCCGTGCAAGCCGAGAAGCAGCAAAGGCTCGCGCAGATCGCCGACTGCGACATGCAGACGACCAAGCAGAACATCTCCGACGGCATCCTCAACGATCGCCGCCTCGACAGCCAGAAACGCATCAAGGAGCTGGTCGACGATCTCGAGAGCCATTCGAAGAAGGGCGCCGAGCGCGTCCTGAGCCGCATCCTCTCCCGCTATCAGCCGACCTTCGTCTGGCCCAAGAGCGTGAACCATGTGGAGATCCAGAATCCGCGCCTGTTCGAGGCCTTGCAAAACCCCGCGCAGACGCTGATCCAAGACCTCGGCGCCCTCTCGGAAGGCGTGGAGCTCACCCTTTCCGCGCCTGAGCACGAGGGCATGCCTTCCGTCATCCGCCTCGGCGGCGGTTACGGCATCTACAAGGAAGCGGTGCGCCTGACCCTCGAGGAGGTCCTCCCTCGCGGCCCTTCGCAATGGAGCAAGATCGATAAGATCTACCAGAAGCATCGCCGCGTGATCGAGGTCCAGGCCGCGAAACTCGGCCGCCAGGCGGTCAACGAGCTTCGCCTGAACAACATCCACGAAGAGATCCAGAAGATGATCGGCGCCCTCAACTGGCGGACGAGCTATCGCCAGAACCAGTTCTACCACTCGGTGGAAGTCGGCCGGCTCGCGGGCCTGATCGCCGCCGAGCTCGGCGTCGATCCTCAGGTCGCGAAGCGCTGCGGCCTCCTCCACGATATCGGCAAGGGCATCGACTACCGCATCGAAGGCAGCCACGCCGTGATCAGCGGTGATTACGCGGACCGCTACGGCGAGAAACGCATCGTGTGCGATACCGTGATGTCCCACCACAACGATCTCGTGCTCGATACCCCGCTGAGCTTCGTGCTGAAATCCGCGGATACCCTCTCAGGCGCGCGCCCTGGCGCCCGCATCAATCTCGAAGAGGGTTACCAGGAACGCCTCGCGGCGATGGAGGAGGCGATTAAGAGCTTCTCCGGAATCCAAAAAGTTGCGATCATGAATGGTGGGCGCGAGGTGCACATCGGCGTGAACCATAAACGCGTCCGCGAAGAGGACCTGCAGGACTTCTGCGCGGCGATCGCACGCAAGATCGAAGAGGACGTTGCGTTCCCAGGCCAGATCAAGGTCCTGGTCACCCGTCGCTTCGAAGCCACTGCCGTCGCCTGACCTTAGGGGAGGCTTATGCTGAGCGCCAAACGTCGTCATCTCGCGGATATCCAGGATAAGGTGACGATCTACCTCCGGCTCCAGCGGTTTCAGGCCGCCGAGGAGCTGGTGCGGACGGCGCTCAACGAGATGGGCCCTTACCCCAATCTGCTGAACCTGCTCGGCGTGATCTACCATCGCCAATCGCTCTTCAGCCAGGCCATCGAATTCTTCGAACAGGCCTTCGCCGCCAATCCCCGCTTCCTCGAAGCCGCTTTGAACCTTTCCGCCACGTACTCGGACCTCGGGTTCTACGATCAGGCGGAAAAGGTCTACGAAGAGGCGATGTCGCTCTTCAAGGACGACAAGATCCTGCCGGACCTGGTGCTAGGCCGCCTCGCGAACCTTCATAACGCCACGGCCCTAGGCTACGAGCAGGCCGGCCTGCTCGAGGAAGCGACCTTGGAATTCCAAAGGGCCCTGGGCATCTACCCGCGCATGCCCGACGTCAGGCTCAAGCTGGCGAAGATCTACCTGCGCATGGAGCACTTCCAGAGCAGCAAGGAGCAGCTGCTCACCATCCTCGAGGAGAACCCGAATCACCTCGAGTCCCTCAACCTCCTCGGCTCGGTCTGCTACCGCCTCGGCGATAAGGACGAGGCCCATCGTTATTGGCAAAAAGCCCAAGTCCTCAATCCTCATGATAGGACATCAAGGACTTACATGAAGAGCCTGGGCCACACCGAGATGGGTGGCCGTTAATTCATTAAACTTTTCACCAATAGTCCCGATAACCTAGGCGAGAACCCCTCGCTTAAAGGTATCGGTTCGGTGGCGAATCCATTCCCCTCGGGGCTTAAAGCGCTCGTTGTCGACGACCACGACCTCATTCGCAAGAATGTGGCGAGGGCCTTGCGTCGCCTCGATTTCGAGGAGATCATCGAATGCTCGAACGGCAAGGACGCCAAGGCCGCGATCGAGAAGCAGAATCCCGACCTGATCATCTGCGATATCGAACTCAATTTCCTCTCGGGCTTCGAGCTCCTCGACCACCTTCGCTCGCTCGACACAGGTTCCGACACGCCTTTCATCATCGTCACCGGCACCGCGGAGAAGGACGTGATCGTGAAGGCCGTGGACAAGGGCGCGGACGATTACATCATCAAGCCCTTCCAGCCCGAGGAGATCGAAGGCAAGATCACCAAGGTGCTCACGCAGTTCCATGCGCCCGGTCCGAACCTCGCGCGCATCCGCATGGCGGAGAGGGAGATAAACTGCGGTGAGTGGGATCACGCCAAGGCCCTGCTGGAGGAGGCGATCGCCGCCAAGGACAGCCCGAGGGCAAGGCATCTCGAATGCGTGATCCTCGTGAAGCAGAAGAAGTTCCCCGAGGCCATCAAGCGGCTCCAGGAGAATAT
>JASLCY010000296.1 GCA_030151925.1 Oligoflexus sp. | reverse complement strand
CTTCAAGCTGAGCGAGGCGGGCAGCGTGGTGCGGGCGATCACCGGTGATTCCGAAGGTACTTTGGTGCACTAAACGAGAGGTTTTGAACTATGAGTTCCCAATTCATCAATAAATGCAAAGACGAGATGAACAATCGCGTCGCGGGCTTCGATAAGGACCTGACCAAGATCCGCACCGGCCGCGCTTCGATCAGCATCCTGGACAACGTGCGCGTGGATTACTACGGCACTCCCAGCCCGCTGAACCAGGTCGCGACGCTCTCGACTCCCGATGCGAAGACCATCCTCATCTCGCCCTTCGAGAAGAAGCTGATCCAGGAGATCGAGAAATCGATCATGAAGGCCGACCTCGGCCTGCAGCCTAATAGCGATGGCGTGGTGGTGCGCGTGCCCATTCCTCAATTGAACGAGGAACGCCGTAAGGAGATCGTGAAGCAGCTGAAGAAGATGGGCGAGGAGGCCAAGGTCTCCATTCGCCACATCCGCCGCGATATCAACGAGGATATCAAGAAGGAAGAGAAGAATAAGACCATCACCGAGGACGATAGCAAACGCCTGCAGGATGAAGTGCAGAAGCTCACGGACTCGTTCATTAAAGTCCTCGACGAGAAGATGGCGAAAAAAGAGAAAGAAGTGATGACGGTCTGAAGGCCTCAGAGTTCTTTCGAAGGAGCGTTGAGAGGGACCAGCTTGCGTTTCTTGATGCGCTCGACCAGGGTCGTCCTATTCAAACCAAGTAGCTTCGCTGCTTGGTTTTTATTATTTCCGGTGCGTTCGAGGGCCTGCATGATCAGCGTGTTCTCGAGCTGCTCGATGAAGCTCTCGAGATGGATGCCCTGCGCCGGGAGGAGGTCGACCGCGTTCGGATCGGGCAGAGCGGAGGAGGTCGCGCTCGTCGCCGGCAGCTCCGGGAAGAAGGCCGGCGCTTCGATCTTCACCGGCTTCGCGCTCGCTCCGGCCTTCGCCTGGCGGTATTCCATCGGCAGGGCCTGGGCGTTGATCTCGCCGCCGCCGCTCATGACGACCAGGCGCTCCATCAGGTTCTGCAGCTCGCGGACGTTGCCGGGCCAGTCGTGGCGCTCGAGGCACTGGTAGGCCTCGGCCGAGAGGTAACAGGGGCTGGCGATCATGTGCGTGACGTTCAACTGGTTCAAGCAGTAATCGAGGAGGAGGCGAACGTCGCCCTTGCGTTCACGAAGGGCAGGAAGCACGATCGGCAGCACGTTCAGGCGATAGTAGAGGTCGTTGCGGAAACGCTGCTTCGAGACGGCTTCGTCGAGGTCGACGTTGGTAGCGGTGATGATGCGGACGTCGGCGTACTGGGGTTGGGTGGCGCCGATCGGAGTGAATTGCTTCTCTTGGAGAACGCGCAGTACCTTGGCTTGCAGGTTGATCGGCATGTCGCCGATCTCATCGAGGAAGAGCGTGCCGCCGTTGGCGCTCTCGAAATAGCCCTTGCGGTTCTTGTCCGCGCCGGTGAAGGCGCCGCGGGCATGGCCGAAGAGTTCCGCCTCGAGGAGGCTTTCGGGCAAAGCCGCGCAGTTCAAGGATACCATCGGCTTCGAGGCGCGGCTCGACAGGCGGTGTATGGCTTTGGCGATCAATTCCTTACCCGTGCCGCTTTCACCGCGGATCAGGACGGGGGCGTCGAAGCGGGCGAACTTCTGCACCGTTTGCAGAACCGCTTCCATCGACTCACTTTTTCCCACGATTTCACTGAACACCTGACGCATCGAACCGCCCGCGAATAATGCGCTGCGTTCGGCCGTCGAGTTATCAAGGTCAGATGTCAGGCTGCCGTCAAAGACATTGCGGTGATTCATGGGGAAGTTGTTGCCTCCTCGGTACTCTAGCAGACGGAGTGTCTTCAGAGCGGATTCTCGATGCTTGGATGAATAATTCGTCCAAAGAAAGACTGGCGAGAGCCATCAGCGATGGCTGACTCTGGTCTGAAACATAGATTGCTTGGGGTCTTCATTATTATCTTAACAGACGCTTAAGTGAGTTCGCAATACGCTGCGCCTTTGTGAAGTAGTTGTGCAACGAAGCAGATGAGCTGTATCTTGGCGACCGGACGCGATTTTTTTGCTGAGTTTTTCGGACTCGAAGCGCATAATTTTGTGTTCTTTTAAATTACGCGGAGGGCTATCGTGCGCGTAGCTTACGTCCATGATTGGCTGGTCACATATCGCGGTGGGGAAAAGGTTTTGGAGGCCCTGCTCGAGCTTTATCCCGACGCGCCTATTTATACGTTATTCTATTCCCCTTCCGAGATGCCAGAGAGCATCCGGAAGCGAGTCGTATACGTCCCAAAGTTTCTTAACAAGCTAAAAGCATTGAGAAAAGCTTTGCTTCCCTGGCTGCCGGCCGCCATCGAAGCCCTACCCCTTGAGGACTATGATCTGATCATCAGCACCTCGTCCTGCGTCGCCAAAGGCGCGATGGTCGGGCCTTACGCGAAGCACCTTTGCTACATCCATTCGCCGATGCGTTATATCTGGGATCAAAGGCAGTACTATTTGAGCGGAAAACGTAGCTTTTCCCCGAAAGAGTTTTTGATTCACCTACTAAGTCAGCGTCTTAGGATCTGGGACGTCTGCAGCAACTCGCGGGTGGACTCCTTTTTGGCCAACAGCTCCTTCGTCGCCAAGCGCGTGGCGCGCTACTATGGGCGCTCCGCGAAGGTCGTCCATCCCCCGGTAGAACTCGATCGATTCATCCGTTCGAATCAGTCGATAGCTAAGGGCGATTACTTTCTCGCGGCCGGCGCCTTTGTTTCGTATAAGAGGTTCGACCTCGCGATACAGGCCTGCGAGAAGCTCGGCAAACGTTTGATCATAGCCGGCTCGGGGCCGGAGGAGAGAGCGCTGAGGAGCCTTGCGGGACGGCATACGGAAATTATAATCCAACCCAAAGCCGAGGAATGGGTGAAGTTATTTCAGGAGGCTAAGGCCTTCATCTTCCCGGGCGTCGAGGACTTCGGGATCACGGCCATCGAAGCCCTGGCCGCCGGCACTCCGCTCATCGCCCTTAAAGCGGGCGGGGCCCTTGACTTTGTCGTCGAGGATCAGACCGGGATCTTCTTCGAGGAGATGTCGGTGGACTCGCTCTGCGGCGCCCTGAGGCGTTTCGAAACGCAGGGCTTCGACGCGCGGACCCTCGAGGACTACGCGCGCCGTTTCTCTAAACAGAATTTCTTGGACCAAATAAGGCAAGAGCTGAAAGTCTTGGAAGGCCCTCAATGAATCCTCGCCATTCGCAATCGCTGACTACGCTGCTCATCCTCTCCGACCTCGTCATGGTCGGGGTCGCCTGGTGCCTGGCCTACGTCCTGCGTTTCCATACTTCGATCGAAGCCCCGCTCGGCATCCCGCCGGTCGGGCTTTATCTGAAGATCCTCCCCTTCGCCGTCGTGATCTGGGTCTTCGCGGCGGGAGCCACCGGCCTCCTGCGCCGCACGGGGCGCCCCGTGAGCCTGCTGGTCGAGGTCTTCGACATCATCCCGACCGCCGCGATCACCGTGCTGGGGCTCATCACCTTCACATACTTCTACGCGGAATACCGTTATTCGCGCATCACCCTCTTCTTCTTCAGCATCCTGCTGCCGACGGCCCTCATCCTGGGCCGCGCGCTCGGCCGCGGCTTCTACCGTTGGCACAGGCAGAAGCAGGATCCGCGGCAGCTCCTCATCATCGCCCGGGGTTATGGATTTTTGCAGGCGCTCTCGGTCCTGCGCGGGCTCGACCCTCTCGTGCGCCCGGCGGTGATCTTCCCGGGGCACGATAACAAGGACGAGGATCAGGCGATCGCCAGGGAGAAGGGCATCGAGGTCCTCGAAGAGCCGCAGGACTGGACGCAATTCTTCCTCTCGCATCCCACGCATTCGCTGCTCGTGGCCCTGCCGCAGTCCTACTCGTGGTTCATCGACCAGCACCTGGAGAAGATCACCGACCAGGTCGCCGAGATCAAGATCATACCGGATATCGCGCGTTTCACGCGCCTGAACCCGGGGATCGAGCTCATGGAAGGCCTGCCGCTCATCAGCGTGCACGAGAGCCCCTTGACGGGCCTCAACCTCGTGACCAAGCGCCTCGTGGATATCCTCGGCGCGCTCTTCGCGCTCCTTATCTTCAGCCCCGTGATGCTGGCGATCGCGCTCGTCATCAAACTCACTTCCAAGGGCCCCGTGCTCTACCGGCAGGAACGGATGGGCCTCGACGGCTCCTCCTTCCAATGCCTCAAGTTCCGCTCCATGCCCGTGGACGTGGAGAAGAGCACCGGCGCCGTCTTCGCGAAATCGGGCGA
>JASLCY010000227.1 GCA_030151925.1 Oligoflexus sp. | reverse complement strand
GAGCGCGCGGAAAAGCTCCCTGTCGTCCGAGGTCAGTTGATGCCAGGAATTCCTCACCCCGTGCCACAGATAAAACCACAGGCGCTGCTCGGGAGCGGCCATGACCTTTACGTAGGCGCTGCGCATCGCGGGCGTGAAAGACGGCGCCCAGCTGTGGCAGGAGCGCGGGAAACGCAGATCGGAAATCGTCTTCTCGGCTGGTTCTGGCGAGGATTCCAATTCGGCGGCCGCTGCGGCTTTCACGCTCGATTCGGTTTGAGTGTGGGCGCGACAGGCGGCTAAAGCTAGGGCGAGGCTAGCGAGAACGTACTTACGGACGGCCATGGTCGAAGCTCCTGGCAGGGCCATGATCTGCGAGATCTTGAACGAAATGGAGTGGGATAGATCTTCATCATAACCGCAGCCTCATGTCGTGTCAAAACGAAGGGAAGAAAAACCTTTCACTCTCGAGGCTTCACGCGCCACGCCTCGTTCGTCGAGGCACTAGACAGTTTCGGTAGCTTGGCATAAGGTGATTCATCGTGTTATGCGCCGAGGAGATCCCATGGAAACGCCTGTCCCCACACTCGCTCAGGTCTTGGCCTGCCTGCAGAAAGCCGGTCTCATCGTCGCTGAGAAACGCGCTGCGACACCCCGCGCGCTCGGGCGTTATACGACCGATACCCGGGCGATAGAAGGCGCGGGCCTCTTCATCGCCTACAGGGGCGTGCAGTTCGATGCGCATACGCGCGTTCCTGAATTGTCGCGCCAATATCCGGACTGCGTTTTCATCGTCGAGGATAAAAGCTGCTACGATGCGCTGCCGCCCGAGGTCCAGGCGTGGCTCGTGAAAGACAGCCGCGAGGCCTGGGCCTACGTCGCCGCGCTGCGGCACGGCGATCCTCAGGAGAAGCTCCGCATGCTCGGCGTTACGGGGACCAACGGCAAGACCTCGACGGTCTGGTTCGTGCGGCAGATCCTGAGAAGCATGGGCATCCCCTGCCTGACGGTGGGGACGCTCGGAGTCTACTGCGGCGAGGACATGCTGCCCGCTCATCACACGACTCCCGATCCCGACGAGTTATTCAAGAATCTCGCGCTCGCCGTGGCGAGGGGCATCCACTGGGCGGCGATGGAGGTCTCCTCGCATTCCATCGTGCAAAGGCGCATCGGCCCGATCCGTTTCGATGCCGTGGCGTTCACCTCGTTCTCGCGCGACCATCTCGATTTCCATGCGACGATGAAGGAGTATTTCGCGGCGAAGTGGGAACTCTTCACGCGTTACAGGAAGAAGGGCGCGCCGGGTTCGATCTCGACGACCGTGGCCCAGCACCTGCCGAAGGTTTTGCCCGAGAATGTGGTGTTCTACGGCCCGAAGCAGGCCGCGCCCGAGCGCAAGGCCTACGCTTATACGATCGAGGACAGCCGCCTGGTCTCGACGCGCCTGCGGCTGCAGACGCCGCGGGCCGAACTCGATCTGCGTTTCGGTTTCGGCGGCGATTTCGTGATGGACAACTTCACGGCGGCCCTGAGCCTGATCGATCCTTTTTTAAAGGCGATGAATTTCGATGCCGCGAAGATCCTGCCGGTGCCGGGGCGTTTTGAGCCCGTGCCCGCCGCAGCGAAAAAAGGCCTCGCGGTGATCGTCGACTACGCTCATACCCCGGACGCCCTCGAGAAGACCCTGCTCAAGCTCAAGGAGATGACGGACGGCAGGCTGTGGGTCGTGTTCGGTTGCGGCGGCGATCGCGACAACGGGAAGAGGCCGCTCATGGGCGCGATCGCGCAGAGGCTGGCCGACGAGATCGTGGTGACCTCCGACAATCCGCGCACCGAGAATCCGCGGGCCATCATCGACCAGATACTCGCGGGCTTAAATGGCGATTTGAAAAAACCGCTTCACGTTTATGAAGACCGTAAAGAGGCTATACGCTTTGCCTGTAGCCGTGCGGCGACGGGCGACAGCATCCTGATAGCGGGCAAGGGCCACGAGGATTACCAGATCATCGGCACCACGAAGTATCCATTCGACGACAGGTTGATAGCGGGCGAGACCTTTGCGTAAGCGCTTTTTTAACCGCTCTCTCATCTGCTGCTAAGTATAGGATTTCACGGCAGATACGGCCCAAGACCGGAATTTCTTAACTCTGGAACGGTAAAGTTCCGAAAAGTAATATGGATTCTTCGGTTTACTTGGGTTCCACAGTAGAGAGTCACACGATGAAACCTAGTTCCAAAGTTTTAGCGCTCGGCCTCCTGGCCTTGGTCACGGCCTGCGGCTCGTCCGGCGAGGACAAGAAGCCGGCGATAGTCTCGAACGCGCAGGGCGCCTCGACCACCTACGGCGGCGGCGATTCCAGGCAGGGCCAGAGCTCGGGCGCTACCCAGGATGCTTCCACCGGCCATAACTCTTCGAATTCGGTCGGCGCCAGCGGGCAGCAGGACCCTGCCTCGGGCGGCGATGCCTCGACGGCCTCTAACGATGCCGGCAACAGCGGCTCGGGGACCATGACGGGCTCGACCGGCGTCGATGCCTCGGGACTCCTGACGAGCTGTTATAAGGCGGATGATTTCACCTGCAAGGTGGAAGCCGCGATCGTGGCCCAGACCAACGCGCTGCGCAGCTCGCCGCTCGTCCAAAGCTTCGAATCGAGCTTCGTCGCGCGCGATTGGTCGGAAAAACAAGCCAAGGCGAACGCGATCAGCCACGACGGTTTCCCCGCCGCGCGCCAGCAGTTGCTGAAGGCTGAATTCCCGAAAGCGAGCTGGGGCTTCTTCGCCGAGAACGTCGCGATGTTCGGCGGCGGCGACAATTCCGATCCCGAAGCGGTCGCGAAGAAGTTCGTCACGATGTGGTACAACAGCGAAGGCCATCGCAAGAACATGCTCGGCAACTACGGGCATATCGGGGCCGGCGTCTACCAGAGCGGCAACAACTTCTATGCGACCCAGATCTTCTACTGAGCCCGGAGTTTAGACGAGAAAGAAGCCAGCAGGACCCTCGGGCTGCTGGCTTCTCTTATGGGATAGGAAACGGGGGCTCGGGTTATCTGCGAGTCCTTAGTTCGGCAGGACGCCGCGCATACAAGGCTGGCAGAGAGCCGCTGAGTTGATGAAATCCTCGACGTTGGTGTCCTTGGTCACGCGGTAGATGCACCAGTCCTTGGTGGACTCGGTCTGGCGGATAAGGGCGCCCGTAGCCTTGTCGGTGAAGGACGCGATCATGCCGGTCGCCGTGGCTCCGGTGTCGATGCCGTCGATGATCACGGAATAAAAGCCCTTGGTCAGGGCCACCTCATCACTCGCGGCCGCGGTCACGGCCGGCGAGGAATAGGCCACGGTCTTCGAATTCGCATCCTTCCAGAGGCGCACCGAGCCCTGGTCGTCGATGATAGCTTCGAGTTTCACCGTCGCGTCGGCCGCGAGCTCGAAATGCGATACGAAGATAAGCTTGTCGCTGCCGGGGACGTAGGGGCAATAATCGTAGTTGGCCCCGGTCTTCGCCGCAGCGAGCGGAGACAGCCAGAAGGCGTCTTTGTTCGTGAAGGCCTGGACGCGGGCCGACCAGGAGGGCGCGCTGTTCTTCCAGATCGTATTCGATGCGCTTTCTTTCAGGGCGCACTTGATGTCCGTGGGATTGTAATCGAGTTTCGCAGTACAAACAGCTGGGACGGTATTGTCGGTCGTCGAGACCGTGGTCGTCGTCACCACGTTGGTGCCGTCGTTGGTCGCGGTGGTGTCCGTCTTATCCTGGTTGTCCTGCGAAGTCGCTTGGGGGACGCTGACGGCCTTATTGCTTCCGCTGAAAGAGCCGTTGCCCCCGCAAGCGGCGAGTACGGTTACTAAAAGTGTCGATGCTACCCGAGTTGATGCCTTCATGTTTTGTCCTCCCAAAAGAGGATATCGGAGGAGAATTTAAGGAAATCGAGCAGGGATAGGATGAAAAAAATATAGTTTTTCCCAAGCAGATAAAGCCCTTGAAAAATAATGGGGGGCACCGTACTCCATTCGTGGTGGAAAAAGGAGACTGCTTTGCGGCCGCGCTTCGAAGAAATCTACATGGATCTGGCGTTTAGCCTCGCCCGTCGGTCAACGTGTAAGCGCCTAAACGTCGGCACGGTGATCACCAGCACCGATTTTCGTAAGGTGATGGCGGTCGGGTATAACGGCAATGCTACCGGCCTGCCCAATGGCTGCGACCGCGATGAGGCTGGAAACTGCGGTTGCCTTCATTCCGAAGAAAATGCCGTGATCAATTGTGACAGCCCGCGTTTTCTCGATAAGTTCGCTTTTGTCACGCATCTGCCTTGTTCAGCCTGCGCGAAGCGTCTTATTAATCTCGGTAATGTCAAAAAAATTTATTACGCGCAGCCCTACCGTTCCACGGCTTCTCTCGAGTTGTTTGAGAAAGTTGGAATTGAAGTTATTCATTTCACGGGTTCTGAGCAGACCGAGATCTGAAAATTCTTGGCGTGAGGCACTATTGCCTCCCCATATTTAGTGTCGCTTCTTTCGACCCCACGCTATGCACACAAATTAAACAAAATTATTAACTTATTGAAATGACGAATCTAAAAATCATTTCTTCGACCCTTATCCACTGGTGCTGTGGATAACCTCAGCCGGCCTTTGTGTCCGATCCTGCTGCTTCTCTAGTGTGCTGACGGCAAGGAGTCGGCAGGAATGGAACGAGTGTGATTAGGGTTGAGGCGCAAGTCTCAAGAAACGTATGATGATGTTTCTGAACCGGGAGAATCTCCGTGCTAAGCCTAAAACCCAAGCTTTCGCTTCTCATAAGCAGTGTGGCTCTGACTTCGCTCCTCGCCTGCGGGCGGAC
>JASLCY010000224.1 GCA_030151925.1 Oligoflexus sp. | reverse complement strand
CCTTCGCGGACATAGGAATTATCGTCGTGACGGAAGACGGTGAGCACCGCCTGCGCGTTGGTGGCGTCGCCGTCCCAGATATCGTAGAGGCTGAGGCCAAGCGGATACAGATGATCGTAGATGTAGCGCCGCGTTTCCACGAACTTCATCTGGTCGCGTTTATAACCCAAGTAGAAGCTGTCGAGGACGCCGCTCTGCGAAGGCACGGCGAGGTCGCGCGCGAACTGCGCGGTGAAGGCGTTATTCACGCCGGCCGTACGATTCGAGGGATCGGTGAAGAAGATGAAGAACTTCTCGTCGATCACGTTCACCGCCGCCTCGCCTTCGCAGACGGTGCCCTTGATGAAGGCCGAGACGAAGAACAGCGCGCTGTCCAGCAGGAAGCGGTAGCGGCTCTCCACCGGCATGTTCTGATAGACGATGAAGGGGTTGGCCGCGACCTCGGGTTCATAGGAAGGATACTCGTCCGCCCTGATCGTCCATTTGCTGTCGTAGAACAGCTCGCGGAAGCGTTTCATGCGTTCGGGCGAGAGCGTGTAGACCATATGGTTCTTATGCGTGACGACCTGCGTGACCTTCTGGAACCGATAATAGAAGATCCCCGCCTCATCATAAGGCCGCCGCGTCTTCACCGGGTAGACGGCCTCCGGCGCGTGCGTGGTCGACCGCACGAGCTTAAAATAACTCCCGGGCGCGTTCGAGAATTCGATATCGGCGAGGAACAGGTGCTCATAGAGGTAACGGGCGATCAGACGGGACTTCGGATCGAGGTCGTTCAGCAGGGCTTCCCAGGTCTGGATCTCGGTCTTCTCCTCGTCCGTGACATCCGAAAGCCGCGCCTTGCCCGCAGGACTCAGGGCGGGATAACCTTCGCTCAACCAGCGACTGAAGATCCGGATCTCTTCGTCCTTGAGCGGCGGCAAACCATAAGGCATGCCTTTCTCCGCGTGCTCCTTCAGGAAGCTCGCCAGCTCATCCTGATCCTTCGGGCAAGCCCAGTTCCCTTTCGCCTTCTCGCGCACGGCGGCCTGATTATGCTGCCTCTGCCGCACGAGCTCTTGAAACAGGCTCGCCTCCCCGCCGTTGGCGACCGGGAAGAATCCTTTCTCCTGCTGCCACTCCGGGTAACTCGTCGCGTCGATCCCGAGGCGCGTCGGCTCGATTTCCTTCAGGCGGGAGCCTTCGTAGAGCTTGATTTTGGTCGCGCCCCGGCGAATGCCGTCGTAGTCGGCGAGATTCAGCTGGCAAGCAGCGGTATAACACGCGTGGCAAGACACGCATCGCTGGTTGAGCAGGGGCTGCACCTGTTCGAAGTAAAACCTATCCCGGTCCGCCGAAGCCTGTTCGGGGAAATCGGGCAGATCCGAGCTTTTGGAGGAGCAACCGCCGAGCAGGGGCCAAAGCACAACGAGCAGCCAGATGAAACGCAAACGCACCTCGATCAGTGGATTTCTATCGCATGAGTGAATCCGGCGAACCCGAGCGTGAACTTGCCTTTGTTCGTCTCACCCTGTCTCTGGTACCAACCGGAGATCTTGACCTTGCCGCCTGTGGCTTCAAAGGTGTCGACTTTGAGATTATCCTCTGTGGCCTCAAGTTGGAAGTCCACCTTCGGATTTTTCACGTTGATCTGCTTGACGATCCATTCGGGGTAGTTCTTTTCCTTGATGAGGATGGCGAGCACGGGCGAGAGGTCGGAGCCCGAGAGATGCACGTCGCCCTTAAAGAAGTTCGGCTTCTCGTAGCGCAGCCGTCCCTTGTCCACGCGCAGCTCGCCTTGCCAACGGTCCTGCCCGGGGAAACTCAGCCGCGGGATCGCGAGGGTCGCGTCGTCGAGGGCGAACTGCCCCTTCTTCAGGTCCA
This sequence comes from Oligoflexus sp., assembly GCA_030151925.1. GTDB lineage: Bacteria > Bdellovibrionota_B > Oligoflexia > Oligoflexales > Oligoflexaceae > Oligoflexus. Next base: position 7,241 of record JASLCY010000224.1, on the reverse strand, counting down.
GCCGGTGCAGGGCGATCTTGGTATTCACGTCCCCCACGAACCTCAGGTCCTGGCGATAGAGCGTCTCCACGTTCTTCGTCGCGATCTCGAGCGCCCCCTTCGAACGCTCCTCGTGCGAGCTCGCCTCGAGGTCCACGCTCAACGTGCCTTCGCCTTTTTCGAGCTTCAGCGGGACCGAGGCCGGGATGAAGGCCTGGAGGAACTGCAGCCGCTTCACCTCGCTCTTCGGCATCACGATATGCGCGTCCCAGTCCTGCCAGTCCTGGAGGATCGCGCGGTCGGGAGTCGAGAAACCGAACCGCACGCCTTCGCCCTGCGCATCGCGGCCGCCGTTGAGCTCGAACTTGGCGAAGGTCAGCTCCGCCGCGCTCCTCTCGTCCACCTTCCACCGCAGCTCCGCGGGGCCCGTGATGACCTGGTGGAGCAGGGCGAGCTTCATCTTCGGCACCTTCAGATCGAGGTGAGAGCCCTTTTCCCAGGAGCCCTGCTTGACCTCGACCTGCCCTTGGATGGCGAGGTCGGGACCGGAGAGGCTGAACCAATCCAGCTTCGCCCAGAATCCCGAGAGCGAATTCAAATCGTTGAGCCGGCCTTCGAAGGTCCAGGAGGTCGTAACCTTGGGCAGTATCGCGCGCCAATCGTCCTTCACGTTGAACGGCGCGATCGCGGCTTTGATATCCGCGGCGTGCAGGGCGGCGAAGGCATCGTCCCCGTGGCGAACGTTGAGGTCCTGAGCTTTGATGGCCGCGTTTTCCATATGCAGCTCGCCCGCGCTGTCCACGGTGAAATCCGCCTGCCAATCGCTCCGCCCCGTCCATTGCCAGCTGGCTATGCGCACTTCATCGAAGTTCCTGAATTCGGTTCCGTAAAACGCGGTCGTCCACTTCGTCGAATCCTTCTTCTCGCTTGAATGATTCGCCTCCGCGCCCTGCCCCTCGTCCTTGGTCTTCTCCTTCCGAACCGCCGGTTTCCCGTCCTCCGGCATCGTGATGACGAGCCGCATATGATCGCCCGTGAGGCCCACGATGGTCACGTGATGCCGCAGGAGATCGAGCAGGTTGATATGGAAGCTCACGCTCTGCGCTTCCACCTGGATATCCACGGGTTTAGCGAGGCCGTGGAAACGGAAGTTCTTCGCCCGGACGTAACCGGGCCAAGGCGCGACCACGTCTTCGGCCTGGAATTGCAAAGTCTCGTTGGAGATCTTATGGAAGAACGCGGGGCTGTTCAGATAGGAGCGGGAGCCGTAAACCCAGGCGAGATCGAGCGCACCGAGGAGGATGACGGCGATAAGGGCGATTTTAGCGGCGAGTTTCATGGCGTGCTCCAAGTCGAGACCTGAGGACTGTCTCGACTTGGTTATACGCTTTCCTAATCATGCATCCTAGAGCGAAACTTGCATTCCGCCGTGAATTCGTGGACTTAAGCCCGCGAAAATTCACTGATAAACATTCACGATGCAGTCTTGTTTGCTATCGAAGACCAGGGCCTTGCCCGAATCCAAAGTAGGATCGGCATAGACGATCGCGTAGGGATTGTTCTGGTCGCCGGTGACCGTAGGATCGATCATCATCTGCCAGAAACCGAAGTCCTGCGCGCCGTGGACGTCGAACGCGATGTTATCGGACATGGCCTTGCTGTAACCCTGCTGGTTCGAATTCCAGAAGATGCCGCTCGAATAGCTGTAGGAACCCGAGGAGATGCGGGCCTGCACGTAGAGCGTCTTGTTGGTGAAACGAGTCACCGTATAGTTGAAGTTGATGCCGGAATCCGGCGCATTCTCCAGGCCCGCGGCCACGAGATCGGCCTTCGCCGCGGTCATCGAGCAGTAGATCGCGGTGTCGATGCCCGCGCCCGAGCCGGAGCCGGCGACGTTCACCTGAGTCCATTTCCCGCTTTCGCAAGCGGCGAAGACCTGCTGCTGCTGCACGTAAACGAGCTGGCCTTCGTTGGCCGCGGCGCAGGCCGGAAGGTTCGCGGCGGAATCCACGAGCATCGATTGCGGCACCGAACTCTGGTTCGAGCTGCCGTAACCGGGGATAGGCGTGGAAGTGGTTTCAGTCTTGTCGATTTTTCCGCAGCCGAGCGCAAGCCCGACCATGAGCACAAGCGAGAGATTGCGCATGGGGATGACCTCATAGGTTTGAGCGATCCCTCAAGCTTAGCATTTTTTGCCCATACCGAGAAGGCGTGGTCGGCCGACAGATCCTAAGGCCGGACTTTGACGACGGAAAGGCCCTTATTGTTGAGTTCGACCAACTCGGCCGGCAGACAGGCTTTGATGGTGCGCGCCAGGGCTTTGAGCAGCGAATCCCGCGCGAAACTCTTGTGCGTGACGAGGCTCACCTCACGGCTCGGGATGGGCGCAGCGAAGGGGATGACCTGGCCCGTGTTGTATTCCTTCCACGTCTTCGCCAGATGGGGAATCACGGTATAACCATGGCCCCTCTCGACGAGATGGCAAAGCGTTTCGATCGAGCCGCTCTCGAATTGGATCCTCGACATCGTCCTGTGCCGTTCCATATTCCTCTGGCTGCAGACCTCCAGCATCTGCTCGCGCATGCAGTTGCCCTCCGTGAGCAGGAGCAGCTCCTGGTCCTTCAGGTCGTTTTCGGTCACGGTGCGTTTGGAGGCGAGGTCGCTGTCCTTCGACGCATAGACGTAGAAGGGCTCCTGGAAGAGGACGTGCTCCCTGAGCTTCGCTTCGTGCAAAGGCGTGACGACGAGCCCGACATCGAGCTGGTTCTGCTCCAGCGCGGCGATGATGTCGTCGGTCTTGCTCTCCTCGATGGACAGCTTCACCTTCGGGAACTGGATCGAGAACTCATTGAGGAACAGGGGCAGGAGATAAGGCGCCAGCGTAGGGATGATCGCGAGGTGGAGCTCGCCCGCGACCTCGTGTTTCTCCTCGTTGATCAGCTGATCGATCATCGACGATTGCGCGAGGACGATGCGGCTCTGGTCGATGATCTTCTTGCCGATCGCGGTCGGTTGCACGGGTTGTTTGCTGCGGTCGAAGAGGATGACGCCGAGGTGGTCCTCGAGCTTCTGGATCTGCATCGAGAGCGTCGGCTGCGTGACGAAGCAAGACTTCGCCGCGGCGCTGAAATTGCCGTGTTTTTCGACTGCGACGATGTATTCCAGTTGGGTCAAAGTAATCAAGCGACCGGCCTCAAAGGGTGGAACAGGCCCTCATTATCGCATTGCAGACGGCCTTTCTCCAGGCCATAATCCGGGTTTTCCCGACTTGAAGGAGGGGTTTTATGCCCTTGGATTGGACCCAGGCGCTTATCGGAGGACTGCTTATCGGTCTCGCCGCCTCGCTTATGCTTTATTGGAACGGTCGTGTGACCGGCATCAGCGGCATCCTGGATAACGCGATGAAAAGAAGCTCCGGCGAATCCGCCTGGCGTTTCGCCTTTCTCGGGGGCTTGGTCGCCGGCGGCCTGATCCTACGCATCTTAAAACCGGATGCGTTCGCCAGCGAACTTCCGACTCCGCTGTGGACCGTGCCCGTAGCCGGCCTCCTGGTGGGCATGGGCACCGTCTGGGGCAGCGGCTGCACCAGCGGCCACGGCGTCTGCGGGATCTCACGCCTCTCGCTGCGCTCCATCGTCGCCACCATCACCTTCATCATCGCCGGCGTGGCCATGGTCGCCGCCCTGAGACAGTGGGGAATCCTCGCATGAATACTTCCTTGAACCGCTCCCTGGCGGCTTTCGGCGTCGGCCTGCTCTTCGCTCTCGGCCTCGGCATCTCCGGGATGACCCAAGTCGGGAAGGTGATCGGCTTTCTCGATATCTTCGGCTCATGGCAGGCGGCGCTGGTCTTCGTCATGGGCGGCGCCATCCTCGTGCACGCGATCGCCTATCAGCTGATCCGCAAGCAGCCGAGGCCGGCCTTCGACCCGGCCTTTCATATACCGGAAAAGAAGAGGATCGACCTCCCCCTGCTCGGCGGCGCGCTCGTCTTCGGTCTGGGTTGGGGAATGGGAGGATTCTGTCCAGGACCGGCTCTGGTCTCGCTCGCGAGCGGACAACCGCGGCCCTGGATCTTCACCCTGTCGATGATAGCGGGAATGCTCCTGGTCCGCGTTGGGGCCTTCCTAAAACCCTCGCCGACAGGCGCTGAGAAGAGAGGATCGGAGTTTACCTCCGGTAGATAAGGACCGGAGCGACGAAAGCAACGCAGTATGCGCGGGTTTTAGGAAGGCTCTTATTTCTCGAGCGCGCCTAGGCCTTCGCAAGCCTCGATAGCGTTGTAGCCGACCGCGACGAGGCTCACGAGGTATTGCGCCTGCGCGGGGTCGCTCGTAAAGAGGATGCCTTCGTCGATCACACCATATTTGAGGCGAGGCGGAAAACGCTTCGCCAGGTCCGCGGCCATATCCTGCAGAGTATTCCAGCCCTGGCGCTGCGCTTCCAGGACCGTCACCGACTGCCAGACGCTCGAAGAGGTCGGCGCGATGTGCTTCCTGAGGTTCGCCGCCACGTGGCCCATCGTCATGCGGCAGTTCACTTCGCCGAGGATCTTGAGATAGAGCTCGCCCTGGAATTCATAGAACATCGTGTCGATGCCGGCGGCATAACGATAACCGTGCTCGGCCAGGCGGCGGCGCACCGAGGCGGCGATCGCGTTCATCGCTTCGTGCGGCGAGCGCCCGAAGCGGCGTTTGTCGTTGAAATAAGCCCTATGCTCGGGCAGCAGCGCGTAGTTGAGCGATTGCAGGCAGTGGCCCTTGTACTGGCCTTTGGCGTTCGTATAGAACACGAAGCTCTCGGTCTTCTCCGAACCCGGCATCCACACCGAGGAGAGGTCGACGATGCGCTTCATCCAGGGTTCGATCAGGATGCAGCCGTAGAGGTCGAGCTGCCTTTCGATCCATCCGAGCTGGGCGTCGGTCAGATGCTGATCCGGGTAGGCGCGCAGCATGCCCGATCCGGCGAAGCCGTAGGGGCTCTTGATCACGGCCGGGATATTGTATTTCCGGTGGATGCTGTCGATCATCATCAGCACGTCGGTGAGATCGTGGAGCAGCGCGCCGTCCGCTTCCTTCGGCCCCCACAGGCCGTCATCGAGCTCGGGGAATTCGGCCCTCAGCTCCGCGCGCAGCCCGGGCAAGGCCGATTTGCGGAAGAGCTCCATCCACGAGCTCTGCCAGAAGCCTTGTTCGGAGACCTCGATAGGAATAGCCTCGCGCGGCTGCATCGCCTTCGAGATCTCGAGCGTGCGCGGCGTCCAGCCCCAGGGATGCAGGCTTTCCCACTTCCGGTCCTTGAGTTCTTTCGGAAGGGTCCTCTGCTCTTCGGACAGGACATGGAACTCGGGCAGGTCGAAGCCGAGCTCACGCAGGTGTTTGAGGTAAGCGGGCGTCGGGGCCTTATGCGTCACCACCACGTCGCCGGGCTTCGCGACGTAGAGCAGGCTGCTCATGAGTTCGCCCATGACTTTCTGCGTGCCTTTTTGCGGATGGTAGCCGGGCGCCTCGCGCGCGAGCTCCAGTTCGCAATCGGCGTTGTACCAGTAGAGGGAGGGGACTCGCCCCTTGGTTCCCGCATGAATATAAAGACTATCGACGTATTCTTCAGTCAAATCAGCTCTCCGTCGGGCTTCGCGGTCAAACACAGGGCCTTTGGCGCGCGCGGGGCTTAGCGGCAACTTCAGGTTGCCTTCGTAGGCGGACCATTGCGTGGTGCTTGGATCGCGCCAACGATCGAGCCAGCTCACGCCATGCTTCACATGACCGATTTCATCGTCATAGACCTTTTGCAGTATGGCAGCCGTTTCATGATCGCCGATTTCCGCGAAGATCTTTTGGTAATGCGATGCAAAATCCAGATTGGCCTGTTCGAAGGTTAGACTCATTCCCGTGACGAAATCCAGGGGATTTTTCATATCCTTCAAACAATCCCAGAAGAAGCGGTTGACCCCGACGTCGCCGAGCTCCGTGCCGAGCTCCCGCATCCGCTTGATATAGAGGCCGAGGTGATCCTGCTCTTCATAGATGGTGCGGAGTATGCCCTGGCGGAAGCTCGCCGGGGCCTCGGGGAATTTCAGGAGCACGAGCGCCATGAGCTCGATCGCGAGCAATTCGTGGTTGGCGAAGAAATGCAGGACTACGCCGCGCATCTTTGGGTCATGGAGGTCTTTGGGAGCGGGGAAGGGCGTTTTCTTCTCCAGGCTTGCGAACTGCATAAAATCCGGGCGGCCGGGGACCTCCGGCGCCAGTTTGAGGGCTGGTCCCGGCGCTTCGTCCTTGATCTCGCTCGGCCGGCTGATCTTCGCCTCGAGAGTGGTGCCGAGCAAGAGCCGCTGTGCGAAACTTCGCAGCTCGGTATGCATCGCCTGTCCTTAATAAACCACGAAACCGACTTTTTCGTAGACGCGCTTCAGAGTCTTCGCCGCGTGCTCGCGGGCTTTCTCCGCGCCCCGCTCGAGTATCCTGCGCATCTCGGTCTCGTCGGCGACGAGTTCGCTCGCGCGCCGGTGGATAGGCGCGAGCTCGTCGGCGACGATCTTGCCGGTTTCGACTTTGAGGTGTCCGTATTGCTTGCCTTCGTAACGCGCGGTCACCGCCTCGATGCTCTCGCCGGTGATGGCGGCCTGGATCGCGAGCATATTGCTCACGCCGGGCTTCTCCTCTTTATCGAAGCGGATGACCGTATCCGAGTCGGTGGTCGCGCGCTTGAATTTCTTCTCGATCGCCTTCGCGTCGTCGGCGATGAAGATGGAGCCCATCTCGTTCACCGCGCTCTTGCTCATCTTCGCGGTCGGCGTGATGAGGTCCATCACGCGCGCGGCGACCGTCGGGATATGCGCCTTCGGGATGACGAAGGTATCGTCGCCGTAGAGCGCGTTCATGCGTTCGGCGACGTCGCGCGTGAGCTCCACGTGCTGCGTCTGGTCTTCGCCCACCGGCACGAGGTGCGTGTCGTAGAGCAGGATATCCGCGGCCATCAGCAGGGGATAGGTGAAGAGGCCTACGGGAATGTTGGCCCCCGCCTTGGCGCTTTTATCCTTGAACTGGGTCATGCGGCTGAGCTCACCCATATAACCGTAGCAATTCAGGATCCAGGCCAGCTGCGAATGCTCGGGCACCTGCGACTGCACGAAGAGGGTGCATTTCTCCGGGTCGATGCCGGCTCCGATATAACATGCAATTCCGTACAAGGTGTTTTTCCGCAATTCCGACGGATCTTGCCTGGCCGTAATTGCATGCTGATCGACGGCCATGAAATAGC
>JASLCY010000209.1 GCA_030151925.1 Oligoflexus sp. | reverse complement strand
GGCCGAAGCACCGTGATCGTAGACCAGCTTCTTATTCTCGACGACCTCGTAATAGGTCGTCTCGTTCGGGTAATCCTTTCCATCGGGGCCGTGCATGGTATAGATCCACTTCCCGCCCGGCCGCAGGTCCTTGCTATGCGTAGTGATGGTGAATCCTCGTGGCCCCCACCACTGCGCGGCCTGCTTAGGATCCGTCCACGCGGCCCACACGGCCCTCACCGGCGCTTCATAAATTCGAGACAGAGCGATCTCATTTGGCTTTGCTTTGATGCCCACGGCTTTTACCTTTCTTTTGGGTTATTTTCTTCGCAGCTTTCGCGGCTTTCTGTTCTTCTTCCATTACGGTCTTAAGATAGTCGCCGAGCCTGTCGAGGCTCTCTTCCCAGTATTTCCGGTATTGGTCCATCCAGTCCGCGGCCGGCTTCAAACCTTCGATATTGAGGCGGCAGGGGCGCCACTGGCCTTCGCGCCCTTTGGTAATAAGCCCTGCGTTTTCCAGGACTTTAAGATGCTTTGTCACGGCTGGCTGGCTCATGGATTCAAGGAACGGCTCCGCCAGGACGGACACATTCGTTTCTCCTTGAGACAGCCGAACCAGGATTGCTCTTCGTGTTGGATCAGCCAAAGCGGCAAAGGTTTGGCTCAAACGATCGCTCATAAATAACCCCTAGGTTATATAACCACAAGGTTAAATATAGGCCACCCCCGGAATTCTGTCAATGCCGGCTCGCCCTCACGAGATCGTGAGAACTCCGCCGGCGGATCCTAGCTTGGTGTTTCGGTCTTTCGTGGGGGTTGGGGAGGGATATCGTTAATAACGATCGTGGGCGATGAGAAGGTTAACCCGAAAAAGCCGGTTCGCCTCTGCATCGTCCGCACTATCAGCAGCGCATCGTCGATTGATGCCTGGAGCTTCCGGAATAAGGTCGCGCGTCACAGTTCGTAGGAGAAGTCGTAGTAATGCTTGCCTTCGATAATCTCGACGGTCAGGTTGCCTTTAAGGCCTTTGAGCTCATCCGTGCCCGTATCCGGAATCACGGTGATCGACTGCTGCTGAGCGCCGCGATCCATCGTTGAGCTATGCTGAAAGCAGAAAGATCCTTGTTTGCCGTCCAGCTTTCCGGTCACCTTCTCGATTGCGACGTAACCGCCGGATTTCAACTCCATGTCCATGATGCCCATCATCGACACGGTGCTGCTGGCATCAAGCGCGCCTTCAAACACTTTATCGAAACGCATGCGCATCGCTCCGACTTCCTGCGCAGCGGCATCGGTTTCGAGCGGCGTAGATTTGACAGTAAACGGGCCTTTAATGGTGGGCATGGTCGTTCGTCTCCTCTCTAAGCTTTCTCTAATGCCAAGAAGCATACATCTTTTGATCGCTCCGGGTATATCTATATAGATCCCTGCTTCGGTGGGTTGACGGCCTTAATGCCCGCTGGCATTAAATAAGGTGGAGTCTGTGGAGGTTTCCGTCATGCCAAAGTCTCAGCGCATCCAAGAGCTCTACGAACCCCTCACCGAAGATTTCATGTTCGAACAACGGAAGCTGTTTCATACCGATGCAGCCTACCTCGACGGGCGCTGCTATCTGTCGATAGCCGAAGGTCCGCAAGATCCCTGGCGCGGCATGCTCGTCGCGACGAGCCAGGAGCACCACGATTCGCTGCAGGAGCAGTTCCCGCAACTGAGGCCGCATGATGTTCTTGGGAAGTGGCTCTATCTGCCTCTCGGCAATCCCGATTACGAACCGGTCGCGATGCAACTCGTAGAACTTGCGCGAAAGAGGGATGAAAGATTAGGCGTCGATCCTAAGCCGAAGAAAAAGAAGACGAAGGCAAAAGATAAGCAATACAGGACTAAGACGACAAAAGCTCGTGCAAAATAAAAATTCTTTATAATTGAGCGTACACCCATTTTTTTCTATAGTCATTAAGGCACGAAGCAGCCCCAAAAACGCGGCTAAAATAACCATTCACCTTTGCCAAACAGCGATGAAACTGCTAATGGTAGAGCCCTACTTCAGCCGTTTATAGTCCTGAGGACGACCGATGAAGAATGTCGTTTTCCTATTTACACTCATATTCACTCTAGGTGCAACTTCACCGGCCAAAACGCTGCGTGTTGCAGCTTACGACCTCGACCCCTACGTCTCCAGCGATCGCAGCGAACAAGGCTATCTCTATGAGATGGTCGAACGCGCTTTTGCGATCAAAGGCTATAAACTCGAAGTCACCTTCTATCCTTCGGCGCGCGCGAAGAAGATCGTGGAATCCGGTGAAGCCGACGTCCTGATTCCCGCTTACGCCTCATCCAAGGATTCCGACACGCTGATATTCTCGCAGCCCATGCCCGGCAGCGAAGTCGGTTACATCCATCTCGTCTCGGAGAAGACTCCCAACAATAAAGAAAGGCTCCAGCTCCGCGAAGAGTATGAGAGGGCCGTTATCGAAGGCGGCGCGATCGGCGACAAGGGTTCGGAAAAAACCGTGATTTCCACCGAGAGCAACAACCCGACCTCGCTCTTCGGCGAAGACGATGGCGTGATTCGTTCATCCTCGAACCGCGTCCTGCGCGTTATCGATATGCTGGCGTCCAAGCGGGTCAAACTCGCGATCGCCGACAAATATCAGGTGACCGACATCCTTGCGAACAACAGGCCGAACCTGATAGGCAAACTCAAATTCATCGTGCCGGCTCTCGCCACCAAGGATTTCCACGTGGCCGTGAGCAGCCGCAACCCCGATGCGCTCGCCATCGTCAACGACTTCAACCTGGGCCTTCAAAAGCTGCGCAGCACGGGCGAATACGAGGCCATCCTGGTTCGCTACGGCCGGCAGATCCGCAAGGCCGATGCCAACACCCTCAGCATCGGCACGATCGCGAACGCTGATATGAAGATCCTGCGCGAGCTCAGCTCACGTTACGTCGCCGCCCATCCAGGGGTCAACATCCGCTGGTACATGCTCGAGGAAAACCTTCTGCGGCGCGCTCTGCTCGCCAACCTCGCCCTGGGCGAGAATTCCTTCGACGTCATCACCCTCGGCATCTACGATAACCCGATCTATGCGGCCAACGGCTGGCTTTCGCCTATCAACCCCCCGAAGTCGTACGACGTCGACGACCTCCTCAAGCCTATCCGCCAGGGCCTGACTTACCAAAACCAGCTTTACGGCCTGCCCTTCTATGGGGAAAGCATGCTGACCTTCTATAGGAAGGATCTCTTCGACAAAGCCGGCCTCAAGATGCCTCAGCAGCCGACCTATGCTGATCTCGAAGCGTTCGCAGCCAGACTCCACGATCCCAAAAACGGAGTGTCCGGCTTCTGCCTGCGCGGTCGCGCCGGTTGGGGGCAGAACAGCAGCCTCGTCACGAAGATCGCCCACGATTTCGGCGCCAGCTGGTTGACCCACAACGGCGAACCCAACCTGCTGACTCCGGCCTGGAAATCGGCTCTGGCGCTCTATCATCGCCTGGGCACGAATTATGGACCTCCAAACGTTCAGAATCTGGGTTATCTCGAGAATCTTTCCCTCTTCGCGGAAGGCCATTGCGCGATCTGGACCGACGCCACCGTATCCGCGGGCTACCTGCAGAACCCGCAGGTCTCGAAAGTCGCTAACGTCACAGGCATCACGGCAGCGCCCGTCCTGAAGGATCAGAACGGAACCGGCTGGCTCTGGGCCTGGGCTTTCGCGATTCCGAACGGCACTCAGAAAAAAGCCTTGGCTCTCGATTTCATCACCTGGGCCACGAGCAAGGAATACGTGCAGCTCGTAGGCAAAGAAAAAGGCTGGCTCGTGGCGCCTCCCGGCACACGCGCCTCCACTTATAATGATCCTCATTATCGAGCGACCGCACCCTTCGCCGACCAAGTCCGCCAGGCGATCGAAACGCGGGACAAGGATCCTCTGCTCGTGCGTGAGACGAGGCAGTTCGTGCCGATTCCCGAATTCACGGCTCTCGGCAACACGCTGGGTATTTATACCTCACAGCTTTTGACCAACCAGCTGTCGGTGGAAGAGGTACAAAAACAAGCGCAGGTCGAAGCGCAGAAAATAATGAAAAGAAGCGATCTGCACAATAAACCCATGTCGAGTCGTTGAGATACGAGATCTTCATCCTGGAGTCATCTTCGTCTCCTTATTTGAGCCTTGTTTAAGGTCTTCACTTCGCCTACATCTGGCCGAAAGCGGACTGCGATTCGCACGCGGTCCTTCCCTCTCCTTACCGTGGAGTCAGTCATGAAAAACGTCCTGAAAATCGGCCTTCTGTCTTTGGCGCTTATGATCACCTCGCAGAGTTTCGCTTCTGGCGCAAACCAGGACGAGTTGGCTGCAAAGTATCCCGACATCGTGGAAGGCAGCACCAAACCCGAGAATCCTAAGATCCTCTGCCCGTTCCACCGCATGCTGGAACGCGCGGGACTCTACGATAGCTCGAAGAACGAGGCCGGGCCCCTGCTGGTCGGCATTCTGAAGATCACCTCCGCCGCCAAGGAATTCGGCTGCAAGGCTCTCGGCTGCGGCGGCGTCGCCACGGCTGTCTCTACAGGACAGCTCACGGAAGGCACCACGAGCTTCGGTAAAGTGAACCTGGAAGCGCTTCATACCGCGCTCGGCATTTCCCATGATTGCGGCCTCACTTTTGAAAAAGGCGGCACCGAGGTCAGCGATGCCCATCGCGCGGCGACGCTCGCCGCCCTGAAGGCTCGCACGGATAAGGAAGGGCATCTCGTGCTCACCGACCTCCAGGCCGTCAAAGAAAGCATCTGCGCCGCGCAGGGCGTAAAGAACACCCTCGCTGGCGAAACCGAAGTGAAGTTGATCTATTCCTTCCTGGGCGGGCGCGACCGCGGCTTCATCGATTACGATGACGTCGAGCGTTTCCTGCACGCGGAATTGCCCAAGACCATTGGCGAGCCGAACAGCATCGGCATCTGAGATTCGAGGTGAACGGCGTGAAGTCCATCCCATACAAAGGCGCGTTCGGCGTTGAGATCAAGGCCTCGCAAGGCAAGGGCAGGGGCGTGTTCGCAACGCGCCGCTTCCGGGCCGAGGAGGTCATAGAATCAGCGCCTATCCTCAAGGTTCCCAAGGCGGATGTGAGCGCCCTGGGCGCGACCTTCCTCGGCAACTACCTTTTCATGAGCGATAATCATAAGAACGTGGTCCTGGGCCTGGGCATCACGTCGATGATCAACCACGATGACGACGCCAACGCCGAGTTCTACATCGTCGGCGACATGATAACGATCAAAGCCAAGCGGGCGATTCCTATCGGCGTCGAGATCACGATCAATTACCGCTGGAAAAACGAGGATTGGTCCTAGAAACCTCGCTTTCGCCTCGATACCCTAACGCGAATACCACATCCCCCGGGCGACCCGTTCGAGCGAGTCGAGCCGCTCCTTCGGCAAGGTGTCCCAGGCCTCGGGCGAGGCGATCACCTTCATAAGAAAACTCAGCAGCAGAAAATGCCGGCGTTCCGCGCGCTTGACGCGATGAGGCAGCATCGGGTTAAAGAGCCCGAGGCTGCTCAGCAGCTGCCTCGGATTTTTCCGCACCCACATCCAGGAACCGATCTCGAGGCAAAGCGGGATGAAGTGGCCCCGATGCCGGCCAGCGGAGAATTCATCGAGGAGCTGATCCCAGAGATCCCCGTGGGTCTGATAGGAATGATGCTGCGGCTCGATCTTGTAAACGTGATGCGGATAGGAGCGATCGAGCAGCTTCTTGATCGCGAGCACGCGGGAAGCCTCCGGAAAATATTCGGTGGAACCCGCGTAGGGGAGCCAAAGGCTATCCGTCAGGCCGAAGCCCGAATGAATATCGAGGACGAGCGAGGTCGCGGTGTTGAAGCATTCGCGCTGAATGAAGTCGCGCAAGACGGTCGCCTCGAATTCAAGGCCGTTCTCGCCGCGATACCAAGGCAGCTTGGATGATACCCGATGCCCGCCCACCAAAGGCAGCGTCTTGCCCTTCGCCTCGACCTGCCCGTTCCTCATCAAATCCACTCCGTTCCCGTTGGAACGGGTGTTGCGATGCATCCCGACCGGATTCACCAGGGGATAGAAGAGGATGCGCGTATCCTTCAGCATGGCCTGCAGAGTCTTATCCCAATGCAAGAGAGCGATGTAGGAATCAAGGAATGAGATGAGGATCTGCGTGCCTATCTTCTCGAGGCCGTGCACGCCGGCGACAAAGACGAGGGTCGGCGCGGCTTTATCCTGGGTCCCGAAATGAAAGCTCAGGATGGGGAAGTCGAGCCCTTGGCAGGAGACGCGCGCTT
>JASLCY010000193.1 GCA_030151925.1 Oligoflexus sp. | reverse complement strand
CAGCGCGCTCTCGCGCAACTACCTGGGTGAGTGGGGGCGCTCCTGGCAAACCGATTCGCCCCTGGCGCTGCGTTATGTGAACTCGTTTTCCACCGAAGTCAGGGAGCTGCAGGGGAAACGCGATATCGTGGTCCTGAGCCAGCGCCTGGCGCATCCCGTGAATACCTACGCGGGACCTTACGTCGACGAGATCCTGCTGAAGGTGAACGGCAAGAACGTCGATAGCGTCGAGGATATCCCGCGCCTCATCGAAGCCGAGAAAAGCGATTACCTCGTATTCGAATTCCTCAACCAGGACACGCCGCTGGTGTTGAACCGCAAGGCGGCCGCGGAAGCCGACGCCGCGATCATCAAACAATACCAGGTCTCTCCCACGCACTGGTACGGGTCGGAAGAGGAAGACGGGGCCACAGCGAATTGGGAAGGGGGCTGAACATGTTACGAGGATTGCTGATCGCTCTTTTCTGCCTGGCCTGGCCGCTGAGGGCCATGGCCGAAGATCTCGAGGCGAGCGTCGTCCGGGTCTATTCCTACATCCAGAAGCCCGATTACGATTCGCCCTGGACGACCAAACAGAGCGAGAAGATCTCGCATAACGGGCTCATCGTCGACAAACACAAGGTGCTCGTCTCGGCCTTCGCGGTGAGCACGGCGCAGCACTACGAAGTCGAGAAGATAGGCGAAGCCAAACGCTATCCCCTCAAGCTGCTCAAGATCGATCCGGTCGCGAACCTCGCGCTGATGGAGTTCAGCGAAGGCGAGCCCGAGGGCCTCGAAGACCTGAGTTTAGGCGACGACCTCGAGCTGGGCGGCAACTGTACGATCTACCAGAGCTCGGAAGGCGAGTCGCTGGTGGCCCGCAACCTGCGTATGCGAGAGGTTCAGCTGCAGGCCGGGGTCCTGACGAGTTATTCCTTGCCTCAGTACGTGCTGGAGATCAGGACGAGCGGCTATGGCTGGTTTGAACCTCTCCTGCGCGGGGGCAAGCTCGTCGGGGCCGCGATCAGCCAGACGGGAAGCACCGTCTATGCGTTGCCGGTCAGCATCATGAAACGCTTCATAAGGGAAGCGACGATAGGCACGTATCGTCAGTTCCCCGAACTGGGCATCAGCTTCAGCTCGCTGCTCTCCCCGGACCTGCGCACCTATGCGAAGGCGCAGTCGACCGAGGACGGCGTGTGGATCCAGGACGTGAAGGAAACCTCGGCCTTCGCCAAGGACCTGAAGAAGGGCGACGTCCTCCTCGAGTTCAACGATACGCCGATCTCCGGGCGCGGATCCTACGATCATCCGCTGTGGGGCCGCATCTCCATCGTCGCGAAGCTGAGCGAGATCTATGCCGGCGATAAGGTCACGCTCACGGTCCTGCGCGACGGCAAGGAAATAACCTTCACGGAACCTATCAAGGCTTACGATCCTTATCTCGAACGCGTGCCGGCGATCATGAACGACCCGCCTCATTACGTGATCTTCGGCGGCCTCGTGATTCAGGAGCTGACGGAAGGGCTTTTGCAGAGCTGGGGATCGAACTGGCGCAAACGCGCGCCCTTGCCTTATCTTTACGAGGAGACCTTCCATGCCTGGCCGCAGCGCGGCGGGACGGCGAAACTCCTCGTCCTGCAAAGGGTCCTGCCGCTCGATTTCACGAAGGGCTACCATAACCTCGGCGACGTCTTCATCACCGAAGTGAACGGGCAGAAGGTCGAGAACCTGCTGGAGCTCAACGATGCCCTGAACCATCCCGAACGAGGCAAGGAAGCGTTTGCCCGCTTCCATCTCGAACCGGGCAATGAAGAGATCATTCTGAGCTACAAGGGGCTGGAAGGGATCCATAGGAAGCTGAGCGCGCGTTACGGGATACCGACGACCGCTCAGTTCTGGAACCCGGAGAAATCTCGGGTCAAGACGCAATAGGCGACGTATCGGGCTTATCTTCAAAGGTGTGCCAGCGGGCGACGAGGGTCTCCGCCGCGCCTTTCGCCTTCTCCTCTTCCAATTCCGCGATATGCCTCTCCCAGCGCGCATAGGTCTCCGAGCTGAAAGGGAAGGTCTTGCCTTTGGCCTGCTCGAGCGAGACCTTCTTGTCCAGGAACCCTACGAGGACCTGCGGCGACGCGTCCTCGTTCAGGATAAGGCTCGAGAGCAGCTCGAGCGTTTGTTTGATCTCGTTCTCGAAGATCTCGGGCAGCACGCGCGCGACAGAAAAATAAGTCTCGACCGACTTCGCGATCACCAGGGGATGAGTCCTGAGATCGAGGCTGGCGCAAGCCGCCCGCACGATCTCATGGATCTTGCGGGCCAGCTCGATGTCCATCGCCGGTGAAGGCAGGCTGGCGAGCGTGAGCCAGGCTTCCTCGAAGCGGGGCTGGGTGCGGTCGAGGCAGATCCTCTGCAATTCGAGGATCTGTCTCAGCTCGATCTTGTTGAGGTGCTCGAGGTGGAAGTCCTGGCTCGGATAACCGATGACCTGGATGGCCTCGCGGGCCAGGATCTTCAGGGTCGTGGCGTCGAGGTTCTTCATCCTCTGCGACTCCTCGTCGCGTTCCATCATCTTCATCGTGCGCATCACGAGGTCGAGGGCGGTGTCCTTCGCCTGGAAGCCGATCCATTCATACTCGCGGATCTGCGTGAGCAGGCGGTGATAGTGGTTGTAATTGTTCGCGCCGAGGAGTCCCGCCTCCAATTGCTGGACGAAATGCACCGTGTCGACCGCCATCGGGATAGGCGAAAGCAGGGCGCGCACCTCCTCGAAGTTATAGTAATGCTGCAGGCGCGGGATGAGGTTCTCGAACTTCATCAGGTAGACGGCGGCCTCGACGGTCTTGCCCGTGACCTGCTCGATCTTGATCGGCAGGCGATCGATCGCCGAGAGCAGGAAGGGCGACTCGAGGCGGATCTGCTCGCGCGCGGCTTCGCTGATCCAGATGAAGTTCCCGAGCCACTGCGAGTTGCTGAGCTGCATGAGGACGCGCTGGCGTTGGCGGACGTTCAAATGCTCGAGGCGAATGTTCAGGACGGAATTGCCGCTCTCCATCGCCTGGTCCACCCAGCAGTAATCGAGGTGGAAGAAGCCCTGGAGGCGCGAGAACAGCGATTCGAGCTCATTGGTATCCAGCTGGCGCGCGATCTCAGGATCCAGATAGGGGAGGAGATTCACGAGGATGCGGAGGCGGCGTTCGACCAGCGTAAGGCCGTCGATATAGAGCATGCTCATGATAAGGAGCGACTCGATGCAGGGCGAAAAGCTGCGGCGCGGGTCGAGCGCCAGGCTGATCTGCGAGCCGGCGGAGCTCTGCGTGAGGATCGAACGCGAGAAGGTGCGCTGTAGGATCTGTTCGCACTGGAGCTGGCGCGCGCGATAGAGCAGGGCCGGCAAATGCAGGCGGCTTTCTTCGTGCGGATCGTGGTCGATGAGGAGGACGGCCGTCTTCATGCCGATCCACTGCTGGTTTTCGGTCGGAATCTCCTGCGCGTGGATAGGACGCAGGCGCCAGAGCTGAAGGGCCCAGACGAAGGGCGGGATAAGTTGAAAGCTCACGCCGAGCCACATGACGCGCGTTCCCAGCCAGGAGCCGCCCTCAAACGCATAACCGAGGAAGGCCTGCAGGAGGCAGATCTGGGCCAAGGTCGCGAGCAAGAAGAGGCCGTAGGATTTGAGGCCCGAAGGGCTGAGCGTGAACAGGCTGGTCGGCCGCGTCTGGCCGTCCGGATCCTGGAGCGCCTTCACGAACTGCTGCAGCGTGAAGAACAGCGGGTGCAGCACCAGCAGCACGCTGTAATCGCGAGCCAGCATTACGCCCGCGTGCTCGAGGCCGATATAGTCGAGGCGTTTATAGTCGTGGAACGTGAGGATGGCGGCGGCCGCGCCGACCACCGCGAGCAGGGACGCCTCATCCGTCTTGCCGAGGATCCTCGAGAGGATGCGGGTCGATCCCATGAGGAAGGCGAAGAGCGCCGCGCTCGCGAGCAGGAAGCTCGCATTGGCGTCGAGATTTTCGCTGAGGGCGAGGGCTTGCACGCCCAGGAGCAGGATATTGGCGATCAGGACCACCGCATAGAGGCGAGCGCCCTGGGGCCATTGAGCGCGCTTCAACAGGCTGCCGAAGAGCAGGGCGAGCGAGAAGGTCGCGAAGCTCCAGGACGCAGCGAAACACGCGGCGAACGTGATCTTGAACGCCGAGTTCAGCGTGATCGTCAGAGCGCTCAGAAAGAATCCGAGGCCCAGGGAGACAAGAGCGCTTAGGGCCAGGACGCTGTCATCGGTCCGAGCCGGCCACTTCCAATTCATGGTTTCTCCATGGTCGGGAAATAAATGGTGAAACAGGTGCCTTTGCGAACCTTGCTGCGAACCTCGATCTTGCCGCCCAGCTCCACGATGATGCCGTGGCAGATCGAAAGGCCGAGGCCGGTGCCTTCGCCTTCCGCCTTGCTCGTGAAGAAGGGGTCGAAGATCTTCTTCAGGTGCGTGGCCGGGATGCCGACGCCCGAATCCTCGATCTCCACGACGTTCCATTTGCCGTCTTTCGACGGGAAGGTGCGAAGGCTGAGTTTGCCGCCCTTCGGCATCGCCTGCAGGGCGTTTTGAATCAAATTGAGGTAGACCTGGATGATCTTGTTGCGGTTGCCGATCGTCTCGAGGTCTTGGGCATAATAATCCTCGACGATCTCGTACTTGCTCTTCTTGCCGCCGACGGTCGAGAAGCGCAGGGCCGATATCAGCGCGTCCTGCAGCGACACGCGTTCGCGCGACTGGACGAGATCCGCGGCCGGCTGCTGGCGCGCGAAGTCGAGGAGGTGATCGACGATGGCCTTGCAGCGTTTCGCGGCGTTCTCGATCTCCTCGACGTCCTGGTAATAGGGCGAATCCTTGCTCACGGTGCGCAGGAGCATCTGCGAGAAGAGCAGGATGCCCGCGAGAGGGTTGTTGAGCTCGTGGGCGATGCCGCCGGCGAGCAGGCCGATGGACGCGAGTTTCTCGGCCTGGATCAGCTGGTTCTGGAGCTGCTTGGCCAGGGTGCGGTCGCGGTAGATGTGCAGCGAGCCCTCGACATGGCCTTCCATATCGAAGATAGGCTGCGTCGTGACCTCGTAAGAGCGGCCGTCCACCGAGGCGAGCTCGAAGGTCTGGGTCGATTCGGTGCTCATCGTCTCTTTGAGCTTGCAGCCGGGGCAGGGGGACGTCCGCCCCGCGAAGATCTTGTAGCAGTGCGCGCCGACGATCTTCTTCACGTCTTTCGCCGAGATCTTGGCCAGGGCCTGGTTGCTCTGAACGATCTTGTAATCCTTGTCGACCAGCATAAGGGGGTCGATCAGGGCATCGACGGTCGCCATCCAGCGCCGTTTGATGCCTTCGATGAACTCAAGGCTGGAATCGTTCTTCAATTTTTTCACTGCCATGACTCTGGGACCTCAGGCTAAGAAGATTCGACGAGAGGCCTATCGGTGCGCTGGGGGAGAACTCGATGGGAAACTTTTGCCTAAGGGGCGGGGATAAAAAAAAGAGGGCAGCCCTCGCGAGCCGCCCTCTTCCTCGGTTTTTCGTTTCAGTGAGCGAAAGAAAGTTCGTGGGTCTCGGCCTCGGTGACTTTCTTGAGCTTTTCAAAGAGCTCGTCATGCTCGGCGTCGATCGCATCGGGATTCTTCCAGACCAGGGCGTGCATCAGGACGTTGTCCATGTGCTCGACCGGGACCATGGTGAGGTCCTTCATGATGTTCTTGGGCAGGTCGTACAGATCCTTCTCATTCTCCTTGGGAATGATGATCTTACGGATACCGCCGCGGTGGGCCGCGAGGACCTTCTCCTTGAGGCCGCCGATCGGCAGCACGCGGCCGCGGAGGGTGATCTCGCCGGTCATCGCCACATCCTTCGAGATGGGACGGTTCGTGAGGGCGCTGGTGAGGGCCGTGGCCATCGCGATGCCCGCGCTCGGACCGTCTTTCGGAATCGCGCCTTCCGGCACGTGGATGTGGATATCGACCTTCGTATAGAAGTCCTCGGCGATGTTGAGGAACTTCGAACGGGAGCGGACGTAGCTCAGGGCCGCCTGCGCGGATTCCTGCATCACGGAGCCGAGCTTACCGGTGATGCTGAGCTTGCCGTTGCCCGGGACGACCGCGACTTCGATCACGAGCAGGTCGCCGCCGACTTCCGTCCACGCGAGGCCCGTGCACATGCCGATCTCGTTGTGGGAGCTCTGATAGCCGATGCGGAACTTGCGCGGGCCGAGGTACTTGTTCACGCTCTTCTCGTTGATCTTCTCCGAGATCGCGTTCGCGCCGAGCACCACCTTCTCTTTCAGAGGCTTGATGTCTTTCGCGTCCTTGCCTTTGAGCTCGGTATGGGCCTCGCCTTCGATCTTCCGCATGTGCTTGCGGGCGACCTTGCGGAACACGCTGGAGATCTCGCGCTCGAGGTTACGCACGCCTGATTCCCTG
>JASLCY010000161.1 GCA_030151925.1 Oligoflexus sp. | reverse complement strand
CCCTGACGGCCAACGCCATCACCAAGGTCTTCAACTTTTCGTCCAATGCGGGTGCCTTGCTGTTCTTTCTGGTTATGGGTCGTGGGATTTGGCTGTTAGGAATTATGGCGGCACTAATCTATGCCGCCGGGAATTTCATCGGCGCGGGCTTGGTGCTGCGCAAGGGCCAGACCTTCGTGCGGATCTTCGTCCTCCTCGCCACGACCTCGCTCCTCGCCCGCTATCTCTACCGCACATTTTTCTAGCACCATTCCTGAAGCGCTTCAGGCCTTCTTATGCCCCATCTTGAGCATGCGGGAGGCAAACCGCTCCTTCGCCTTCCGGGTGCCGATCTTGTCGAAGATCCTGAGGGCGAAAGGTTGCCTGAGACGATGCGCCTTGTCTTTTTTCGCCTGGACCTCGTCCAGGTGATGGCAGAACCAGCGGAAGAGTGTGATAAAATGGGACTCGTCCATGGCGGTCGCGACGAAGCGCGGGCCGAGAACGCGGCGAAGCTCGCTGTCATCGAAGAGTATGCTGCCGTTGCCGAAGCGCTTGACCCAGCTGCAGATCTTATCGGCGAAGAAATCGAGCGTCGTCTCCGGATGGCCGATCGAGACGTTGAGCCCCGTGACCTTGCGCGCCGCAGCCAGGCTCAGGCCGTTGCTCACCGCCTGGCCCGTGAGATGGAAGATCTCGAGCGGCTGGTGCTCCGCTTCGCTCGAAGCCCTGTCGCTGAGCGAGACCGCGTTGGCGATGAGGTCGTCGATGGGAATCATCTGGAGCGGCGAATCCAGGTCGAGGTCGAGGCGAAGGGACGTCGCGCCCATCGCCTTCGCGTTATAGACCGCCTGCAGGTACATATAGATCCCGAAGGGGCTGCCCGGATAATAGCCCGTGTGCGTATCGCCTATCACCACCGACGGGCGAACGATCGTCACCGGAACGCGCGCGCCCTGGAGCACGCGGGTCGCCAGCGACATCTCCGTGCTCCATTTCGTGACCTGATAGGGATTGATGAGTTGAGGATGGGTGTGCAGGATCTCTCGGCGAACGCCCGGTTCCGTCCCGCCGGTATAAGCGGTCGAGACGTAGAAGAAGCGGCGGCAGCCGAGGCTCAGCTCGTTCACCAGATGATAGAGGTCGCTCGTGAGGCCGACGTTCGATTGGAACGATGATTCCAGCTTGCGTGGCGAGAAGCTCATCTCCGCCGCGCAGTGCCAGACCTCGTTCACCTGCGCAATCGCGGTTGAATAGCGCTCGCGCAGCATGCCGAAGTCGTAAGGCAGCACCAGCAACCGCTGCTCGAAATCGAGCTCGGTGCCATACTCATCTTGATGCAGAGCCGTGTTGATGGCATCTATCGTCCGCGTTCCGGCTTCGTCCCCGCGGGTCAAGGCGATCACGTGATTGCCTTTGCGCAGGAACGAGGCAGCGAGGTAGCTGCCGATGAAACCTGTGACACCGGTCATAAGAATGACCTTATGAAGGCCGAACTCTTTCATAAGCACCCTCGGTGGCTGCTGGTAACTTTGGGGCAAGACTATTTTTTATTTATGCACCAGAGTGCACCGATGGAACAAGGTAATAATTGCAAAGATATGAACGGCAGGTTCAATCCGCGTTAATTTTTAAGAAAGAGCTTCTTTGAGCGACAAGCCCCAAAGCATTTTGAAGAACATGTCGGTGATGACAGTCTCCGTCGTCATCACCCAACTGCTCGCGCTGATCCTGAAGATGCTCATGCCGCGGGTCTTCGGCCCGGAGAAGATGGGCGTGTTCCTGACCGCGGAAACCTTCTCGGGGCTCTTCTTCAGTTTCCTCCCCCTCGGCCTCGCCACCTATATCAACCGCAACATCCCCTCGCGTCCTACGCATGTGAAGGATATCCTCTGGACCATCTTCCTGCTCCAGGGGCTCATGGCCGTCGTCATCCTCCTCGCCATGTACGGAACGTTGGTTTGGCAACACGAGGAACGCGAACTCATTATCGCGGCTCTGATCATGGGCGCCTACGGGGCGATCTTCACCTTCCAGAAGGAGATCTTCCAGAAGATCTACATCACCCTCGGCAAAGTGAAGCTCGTCTCGCAGCTGAACGTGGTCGTGAAGGTGATCCTGGTGGGAGGCAGCGTCATCGTCCTCTTCACCGAGCCCTCGGTGGCCGGCATAGCCGCGATGTATCTCCTGTCGGAGGCGGTGGGTTTCATCCTGCTGATAAGGAACGCCAAGGGCTCGGAATATTTCGTCGAGCCGCCGACCGCGAGACTCATCAAATCGATCCTGAAAGTGAGCCTGCCCTTCTACCTGGCCGGAGTGCTGAACGGGATCTACGCGCAGATCGACATCTATATGCTGGCGCGCCTGTCGACCAAAACCGAGGTCGGCTACTTCGGTTCGGCCTTCCGCATGATCGGGGTCTTCCTCTTCCTCGTGCCTATCTTCCAGAACTCGGTGACGCCACCGCTCTCGCAGGCCTACGCGCGGAGCGACGGCTCCTTCGCCGCGCTCGCCAAGGATATCCTGAAGAACCTGCTGCTCTTCTCCCTGGCCCTGACCGGCGGGCTGGTTCTGTTCGGCGACCTGTTCACGACCTTCCTCAACGGCCCTGAATTCATGCCCTCGCAGCGCATCCTCGCGCATCTCACGCCCGTGCTGGTGATGATGTACCTCAATATCTTCCTCGGCGCCCTGCTCTACCTCACCAGCAGCGGCCAGCGCCTCTCGCTGATCTTCATCGTCGGCAGCGTCTTCAACGTCGCCCTGGATTGGTACCTCATCCCTTACGGGACCGCGCATCTCGGGATCGGCGGGCCGGGCATCGCCATCAGCTTCGTGACGCTCTGCTGCGAGCTCTTCGTCTTCGCCTGCATGAACTTCATGCTGCCCGAGAAGGTGATGACGCCCCGCAACTGCATGAACCTCTTCTGGATCTTCGTCCTGTGCGGCGTCGGCATGTATTTCCATACGGAGATCACGGCGCTGAATATCCTCAGCCGCGGCCTCCTGCTCTGTCTCGTGCCGGTTTATGCGCTGCTGACGGGCATGCTCACGAAGCAGGACATCGCGCGGGCGCGGGCTATCGCCGGCAAACGCTGGAATAAGGCTTAAAAAAGCCGGAAGGCGGGATCCCGCCTCGGATGAAGCGCCGGGGGCGCTCACGCTACGGATTTGCGGGCGGCCATCCATTTCTCGATCAGGCTCGCCACCGTCTCGAGGCTCGCGACCTGAGCCACGGCCCCGATCTTATAAGCTTCCTTGGGCATGCCGTAGACCACGCAGGACTTCTCGTCCTGGCCTATCGTGTGGCTTCCGGCCTCACGCATGGCGAGGAGGCCTTTGGCCCCGTCGGCGCCCATTCCCGTGAGGATGATGCCGAGCGCCCGGCCTTTGGTGATGCGGGCCACGGAGTCGAAGAGATAATCCACCGAGGGTTTATGCCGGTTCACCGGCTCGGAGTCGTTGATCCCCACGACCAGGCGGCCGCCGGAGGAGACGAGCTCCATCTGTTTGCCGCCCGGCGCGATCAGGACGCGGCCCGCGAGCAGTTCGTCGCCGTCTTCGGCCTCTTTCACCTCGAAGGCGCAGAGATCGTTCAGGCGGTCGGCGAAGGCGCGCGAGAACACGGGCGGGATGTGCTGCACGATCACGATGGGCGGAATGTCCGCGGGCAGGGCCGAGAGCACTTCGCTCAGCGCCACCGTCCCGCCGGTCGAAGAGCCGATGGCGATGATCTGGTGACCGTTGTGATGGGCGGTGTGTTTGGCTTTCCCCGCCCCCAGGCTCCGGCGCGGCAGGTCCCTGTGTTTATGCAGAGTCGCGGAGGCCGCGGCCTTCACCTTCTCGCAGATCACGGGACCGATCACGGCGAGGTCGGAGAGCTTCGGTTTTTGGATATAGTCCACCGCTCCGAGCTCGAGCGCCCTCAGAACGTGGTTGCCGTCCTCGGGGCTCATCGAGGTGAGCATCACCACCGGCAAGGGATT
>JASLCY010000160.1 GCA_030151925.1 Oligoflexus sp. | reverse complement strand
TCTTGCCGCCCGAACGCACTTCGTTCGCATCGAGAGCGACCGCAACCGTAGGCGCGGGTTTCACGTCCGCGGTTTTCGTGCTCGTGACCTTAGGCGGAACGGTCCGCGTATCGGTTGAGCCGTTGAAACCCGACTTGCCCGAGCAAGCGGTAAAGGTGAGGCCAAGGGCGAGGCCGAATGCAAGTTTGGTCGAACTCATGGAAATACTCCCGGATGTCTTTTGACTCTCGGGATATCGGCGTAAGAGCAGGGAACTGTAGGGTTTAGGGGAGGGCGCGCTGGATTTCGAGCGCGCTGCGGCCTTGGGAAAAAGACGATTTAGTTGGCGATCTGCTGGATCTTCGCCGTGTTGCGGCGCGGCGCCAGCAGCTCTCTGCGCTCGAACTTCAGATGGCCCTCTGCATCCACGATCGCGGCTTCGACCAGGACGCGGTCGGCGGAGCCGCCATCGGACTCGACGCAAACGGCGGCGGCGGCCACATGATCGACAGTGATTTTGCCGGTGTTGCCAGGGAGGATGCCTCGCCATAAATCACCGCCAAACACGTCACCGGGATATTTTCGAATGTTGAGTTCGGGATGGTTATCGCGCGAACGGACGATCTGGGGGAAGGTGCCGTCAGGACAATTGATCGCTTTCATGCACTTGAGATTATCATTCGGATAATGGCTGGCGAGATAGCTGGCGCTGAAGTTGAACTGCGTTCCGTATTTTTTCGTGTAGAAGGCCTTGGCATCGCCCGGCATGCCTTGGCAATAGGCGTTATACCAGATCTTGTATTGGCCAGGTCTCTTGGTAGAGGGGTTCATCGCCATCGGATACAGCTCTATATTGCCGAAGACGGCGGTTTTGTATGCATCCCTGTCACCGTCTTTATTGATTTCCCGCCAGTCGAGATCGCGTTTGTTCTGCGCCTGCCAGGAGTCCAATTCCGCTATGGCAAGGGTCTGCCCGCGCGCCGAATACTCGGACGATTGCACCTTCGAGAGGAAGGCCGTCGCGGCCGTCGCGACCACGGCGAGCAGCCCTGAGGCGACCATCAATTCGGCCAGCGTCGTTCCCTCGTTCCGCACCGAGGTGAAGGGTTTGAGCCAAAGGTTTTTGATGCGCTTCCACATAGCCGAACTCCCATGAGCCTCCATAGGATCCCTTTCGGCAAACTTTGGCTTTTGTTGAGGAATATCTGGGATTTGTAACAAAACCCGCAAATTCCTTGTGAAATTCGCGGGTTGCTAATCATGAAAAACGGAAATATTTCGAGTCGGCGCGAGGGCGCCGTAGTCGGGTGGAAAGGCTTTAGCGTATCAGTCGGCTTCGGGTGGCGGCGACCCTATCGATCGCATCTTCCAGCCGTTTCTTGAACGCGGGGCTTTTCGCGGCCTCGGCGTCGATGGCTTCGGCGGCCCAGCGGTAACGTTCGATCTCGCGGCAGACCAGCACGAGGTCCGCGCCGGCGGCGATCGAGGTGATGATCGCTTCGCACCAGGGTTTTTGGCTTTGGTCGATCGCCTTCATGTTCATGTCGTCGCTCACGATCAGGCCTCGGAAACCCAGCTCAGCGCGGAGGAGATCGAGCATGATGCGCGACGATAGGCTGGCCGGTTTATCGGGATCCAGCGCGGGATAGACCGCGTGCGAGATCATCACCATCGGCGCGCTGGGAATCAGCTTCGCGAAGGGCGCGATTTCCCTCGTCATCAGGGTCTGGCGGTCGGCGGTGATCAAAGCGCCCGTTTCGTGGGTGTCGACGCCGGCATCGCCCTGGCCCGGGAAATGCTTGAGACAGCCGAGCACCCCACCGGCCTGGAGGCCTTTGAGGAAAGCTCCGGAACGGATCCGCACGCTCTCGGCGTCGCGGCCGAAACAACGATCGCCGATCGCGACGTTCTCGTCCCGGGTGAGGATGTCGAGGACGGGCGCGAAATCCACGTTGATGCCGAGCTGTTTGAGAGCCGCGGCCATCGTAAAGCCGATATTCTCGATTTCGATGCGCGCGGCTTCGTCGGTGCGTCCGCCGGCAAGGTCCATCGCCGGGCCGAACTCGGGGAAAGGCGCTTTCAAACGAGCGACGCGACCGCCTTCCTGATCGATGGCGATGAGCAGCGGCGGCTCATGAGGAAGGCGCAGGGATTGCAGCTCGCTGACGAGTTCGCGCGTGTCCGAGAAACGGGGCGAGGTATTGCGACGGAATAAGGTAAAACCTGCGGGAGGCATCGCCTCGAAGACCCGAAGTTCTTCGGGACTTAGGCGGACGCCTTCCAGCGCAGTTAAAATGACTGCGCTAGCCTGTGAGGATCCCATAGGTCTACTCGTCAATGATTTGAAGGATATAACGTCTGTTCAGTTTAGCGGCCGCACAGTTCAGAATGGTTCTGATCGCGTCGGCTGTACGTCCTTGGCGACCGATTACCTTGCCTATGTCCTCTTTGGCGACTTTAAGCTCGATAATATTGGTCTGGTTGCCGGTGATCTCGCTGATCTCGATGCGATCCACCTCGTCCACCAGAGCTTTTGCTACGTATTCTACTAATGCTTTCATTGAGCCATCATCGTGCTGCGACATATCTATCATCCGTGTAAATCAGTTTCCGCACATCACTAGCCTGATACGCTACCACACCATTCATAGTACAGAATCTTGACACCGAAGAAAAGGAGGCATTAGACACCACCTCATAAAGGCGATGGCGTCTAGACGAAATTGCCTTTGCGTATCTTCTCAACGATGATCTTTTCCGGCATGGTCGGGTCGCGGGGATCCACGGTGAAGAAGGCCTGCTGTTCGCAACGGCGCTTGTTCTCGAGGAGCCAACGCAGGATGTCCGCCAGGCCTTTATTGCGTTTGTCCTTGAAGAAGGGGTCGTTCTCGAGCGCGTCCTTGGCCTTTTTCAAGGCGCGGTATTCCTGGGCATCGCTCTCGCGCACGGGGTAGTCGTCGAGGTCGAACCGCGCGATGTCCTCGGGGAGAACGCCCAGGAAACGCACCTCGGGCGCGGAATAATCCGAGTTCCGGATCAGCGAGGCGGCCGAACCGGCTTTCAGGGTGCGGAAGATGTTCTGCAGGGTGTAGGCATCGAGGTCGCCGAAGAAGTAGAGCGGGACCTTGAGCTGGTCCTGGATCCTTTTGAGCCAGCCGCGCACCGCGTTCGAGGGCACGCCCTGCGCGCCGACGATGATGCAGTTGTGCCTCTTGGTGAAGCCGTTCGCGACCAGGGTATTGGCCGTGCCTTCCGATTCCACGATCAAGCAGTAGTCGATCTTCTTCTTCGCGCGCAGGGTCAGGTTCTGCGGGCGGTTCTTCGGTTGGAACGGCGAGGTGCCGAGCTGCGAGAGGTCGATGACCGCGCGCCCGCCGTCGCTCAGGGTCTCTTCGACGACCAGCTGCTGCGAATAGGTCTGGCCGCCGCGATCGTTCGCGTAGCAGTTCATCTCCTCGCGGTAGCATTCCACGATCTCGCAGATGAAGTCGATGATGGAGTCGGACTCGTCCTGATCGGCGAAGTCGATCGGCTTCAGGTGCTTGTTGTGCTTTACCTCGCCTTTGGAGATATAGTACAGCTCGCGTTTGGTGTTCACCGCGCCGGTCGAGATGTTGCGGAGCAGGATCTCCAGCATGAAGATCGCGCGCGACATCTTTTTCACCGAAGCGACGTTCAGCTCGGTGCGGACCCTTTTTTCGCCGGGCGTCAGGTAGCCGACCTTGTGGTTGTAGATCGAGTTGTCGAGGCTGCACTTGGTCGCTTCGATGACCGGGCGCTTCGCCTTCTCCAGATCGCGGAGGAGGCGTTCACAGAGTTCTTGACTGAGGACGGGAATATCGCTCTGAAGGACTTTTCCACGCATCGCTTATTTCCTCTTCGCTTTCGAAGCTGTTTTCTTCTTGGGTTTGGCGTTTTTAGCGGCCTTGGCCGCCTTCGCGGGTTTAGCCTGCTTTGCAGGTTTCGACGCTTTAGCGGGCTTGGCTGGCTTCGTAGGCTTGCCGGCCTTGGCAGCCGGTTTCGTCGCCTTAGCTGGCTTCGCTCCTTTCGCGGTCTTGCCGGC
This sequence comes from Oligoflexus sp., assembly GCA_030151925.1. Taxonomy (GTDB): domain Bacteria; phylum Bdellovibrionota_B; class Oligoflexia; order Oligoflexales; family Oligoflexaceae; genus Oligoflexus. The sequence continues at coordinate 3,516 of JASLCY010000160.1, read as the reverse complement.
GGCTTTCGCAGCCTTAGCTGGCTTCCCGGCCTTGCCGGCCTTGGCAGCAGCGCTTGCGCCCTTGCCGCCCTTCCCAGCTTTGCCCTTGCCTTTGGCGGGCGAGCCTTCCAGGCCGTCGGGTTCCTTGCCGGAATGCGACTTGGTGCTGATCTTCGGCATATCGATGAGGTCCACCGTCTCGCCCGTCGATTTCTTCTTCACCGACTTGCCTTCGGCTTCGAGGTCGGAGCCTTCCTCCTCGCGCGCCATCATCAGCTCGAACGCGGCGCCGAGCGTCTTGCGTTTCTTGTCGAGGTGCGCCTCGAGCTTACGGTCCGCTTCCGCCAGCTCGTTCTTCGCGTCCGTCGCCTCGCGGCCGAGGATCTTCAGCAGGCCCTTGTGGGCCAGCTCGCGGCGCGTGGCCGAGGATGAGGTGAGGCGGACCAGGCCTTCCACCAGGATAGGCGCGAACTGCTCGATGTGCTGGATCTTGTTCTCGAGCATCGCTTCCTTATGCTCTTTGCGCAGGTGCTTCGAGAGTCTCTGCCCCGCCTGCATGAGGGTCCGGCGAATCTCCTCGACCAGCTCGTCCGAGGCGTCGATCGTCTCCTTCGAGGCGTTCTTGAATTTGATGAAGGGCGAGACCACCGACACGGCGATGATGAAGGGGCCGCTGGGCGGCGCGTTGCGCGACTGCTTCAGCCCGTATGTCTTCCAGTTGACGGTCGTGATGCCTTTCATGATCGCGCAGCTCGCCTTATCGAACTGCAGCGGCACGCGGTTGGCGAAGCGGATCACTTCCGCGACCGCGTCCTCCTCCTGCGCGGAGGAATCGAGGCGCGAGGTGAGGCGCGCGATCGCGACCTCGACCTGGACCGGCTTGAAGTCGCAGATCGCCGGCTTGCGCGACACGACCGAGAAGTAATCGATGTCGCCGAGGCGAAGGATGCTGCGCGCGAGGCCCTCTTCGCCGATCGCCAGCACGGAGCCGGTCGACGGGGGCGGCAGCTCCGCGGCCTGGATGGCCGTGAAGAGCTGCTTGAAATCGTTTTCCGAGATCGAGTTGAGATGCTGGTCGAAGAGCTTCTTCGCGATTCCGTGCTGCGCGACCAGCATCTCTATCACGGATTTGTTCACGCGCGAGAAGGCGGTGAGGAGCCATTCCTTGACCTGGATATTGCCGTAGAGCTTCGCGTGCGCGAGGAACTCGCCGAGCTTCATGGTGTGGGGGTGGGGCGCGGTCGCGTCGGGAATCTCGGGCACTCGGTCGCTCACGCGCTCGACGAAGACCTCGTCCTCTTCCATGAGTTTGTAGCGGATCTCGAGATGCGGGTTCACGAGCACGTTGCTCTTGAGGAAAGCGATGAGGCCGGCCTCGCCGTTCAGCTGGACGCGGCCGTCGATCCAAAACTCGACGCGCGTGCCGTGCTTCGGCGACCAGTCGATCTCGAGCTTGTCCTTCATGAGGCCCTTGTTGTTCTTCAGATCGATCTCGATGCGGCACTGCACGGCCTTTTTCGAGTTCTTGGTCTTGGTCGTGACCTTCACGCCCTGCGCCGCGGTCTGCATCGCCCAGGTGGTCGCCGCGGAGATGCCGATGCCCTGCTGGCCGCGCGTACAGCGGCCACGGCCGAATTTCGACGAGGCGAGGTATTCGCCGAACACCATCGGCAGGTCTTTGGTGGGGATGCCGGGGCCGTTGTCCTCGACCGAGATGTAAACGAGGTCGGTGTTCTTGGTGGAACCTTTGCCCTGCTTCTCCACCACGATCTGGATGGAAGGCAGGATGCCGTTGTCCTCGCAGGCGTCCATCGAGTTGTCGAAGGCTTCCTTCAGGGTCGTCAGCACCGCTTTGGTGGGCGATGAAAAGCCCACCTGCTGCAGGTTCTTGGCGAAATACTCAGCAGTGCTGCTGGTCTTAAGTGTGGCTTTGCCACGTTTTCCTTCCCCGGCCTCCATCTCCGCCCCCTTCTCCGCATGCGATTCCAACGTGGTGCTGGTACTTCTCTCAAATATACGAAATCTTGAGCCTTATGTCCTCTTTTGGGCAGAGGAAAGGCGTAATATGTCTCAATGACCTAACTCTTCCGAGGAAGGTAAGACCGTCAAAAGTTTGGCGCTAACCCTTTGATTCATGAATCAAAAAGAGTGACCTCCCTCGCATTTATGCAGATTTTTTGCTAGTTGTAAATCCACCTTTGCCCGGCTGGGCTACTCTGGAGACCCTCGATGCTCGGAATGATAATCGCGCTGCTCTGTGCTCTGACGTGGTCGTGCGCGGTGATCCTCCTGAAATTCTCCGGCGCCAGCCTGCATCCCCTGGCGCTCAATTTCATCAAGAGCCTGCTCGGTTTCCCGCTCCTCCTGATCACCTGCTTTATGTTCGAAGGCGGTTTCCACTGGCCGACGCAGACCTATCAATCGGTCCTGCTGTTCTGCTCCGGCGCCCTGGGCATAGGCATCTCGGATGCCATCGTCCTGCGCAGCATGCGGTTTCTCCGCGCCTCGCATGTCGCGATACTCGAATGCCTCTTCAGCCCCTTCGTCATCCTGCTGTCGATGATCTTCTTCGGCGAGCGGCCCACGCCCCTGATGATGTGCGGCGGACTCTTCATCATCGGTTCGCTCTTGTTCCTGAGGGATGATGAGCCGAGCGGCGCCGCCTCGGAAGGCGAATCGATTCACCTCGCCAAGGGCGCGCTGCTCATGGCTGCGGGCCTCTTTTCGATGGCGATCGGCATCGTCGCGGTCAAACCGTTTTTCCAGGAGCTGCCGCTCTTCTCGATCGTCACGCTGCGCATGGCGGGCGGGCTCACCGCCGCGACCCTCCTCTTCATCAGGCTGCCGAACAAGAGGCAGCTCTTGAGCCAGGTGATCAACACCCCGCATAAACCTCAGCTGTTCGGCGCCTGTTTCTTCAGCTCCTATCTGTCGATCATCCTCTGGATCGCCAGCTACAAGTACCTGCAGGCCACGGTCGCGGCCCTGCTCAACCAGACCTCGACCGTCTTCACCGTTCTGCTCGCCGTCCTCTTCCTGCGCGAAAAGCTCACTCGGGAAAAAATTTTCGCGACGATCGCGGCCTTTTTTGGCGTCGTATTGCTCAGCTTGTAACAGAAGATGAATTTTATTTTTTGATAGAAAAGATCTTATTGTATTGGTTATTTGCAGGCATGACTCGTTCCTAGGCCCACGCCGAAAGCTTGACCGAGGCCCTCCGGATTGCCACTCTTCTTCGGTAGAGTCAATCCAGCGCTCATCCTCCAAGGAGCACTCATGGGCCGCACTTTATTGTTATCGCATCGTCTTCCCTACAGCGCTTCGATCAAGGACCAAGCCGTGCAGCTCGAAACCAGCCCGGGCGGCCTGGCGACCGGCCTCACGCCGCTGCTGGAAAAAGACAGCAAATGGTTCGGTTGGAACGGGCTGTCCGAAGCGCTCACGCCCGAGATCGAGGCTGAGGTCGAAGCGGCCTTCGCCGCCCACAACTGCGTGCCGATCCATTTTCCGGAAGAGCTCCATCACCGTTTCCTCACC
>JASLCY010000148.1 GCA_030151925.1 Oligoflexus sp. | reverse complement strand
GAATACCAGTAATCCCGGAACGATCGGCGAGACCGGCACGGGCTACGGCATGCCGCTCGTGAAGATTTACGTGGATCTTTTCGGGGGCGATATCAATGTGACAAGCCGTCTCGTAGGCGAGCATGGAGCGGCTTCGGGAACGCGTTTCGATCTCACTTTCCCGCGGGTAAGTCCATTCCTGGTGACGCATAAAAACCAAGACGAAGGCCAAATGGATCTTCTACAATCAAGGTCTGGCCGTAGCCAATCACACGGGTGGGTTCTTGTACGATACGGCCGCCGGCTGCAAGGCACCGTGTGGCAAGTTCTTCCAAAGCGTCTGACGTCTCAAAGTAGGCGAGGAGCGACGGGGCATCCATCGACTCCGATTGCCGAAGACTGATCCCGTAAGGGCTGCCCTCGGGCACCTCGATGATGGTGATGGGCTCGACCGTTACCGGCACTTTCTTCCAACCGACCAGGGCTTCGAGGAACTCAAGGCTCGCCTCGCGATCCCGCGTATAGAACTCCAACTGGCACAACTTCATCCTCAGCCTCTCAGGATCTTCGGAATAGCCGGGTTCAAACGGGTGACGATCTCGTAATGAATCGTCTCCGACCAGTCCCCGAGCGTGCTCGCTTCCACGACCTCGCTGCCGTCGCGCCCAAGCAAGGTCACGGGCTCTCCGACCTGCACGTCCGTAAGGTGCGTGATGTCCACCATCATCATGTTCATGCAGATGCGCCCCACGATAGGGCACTGCTCGCCCTTGATGAGCACGTGCCCGCGGTTGCTCGCGAGCCTCGGATAACCCTCGTAATAACCGACGGGAAGCACCGCGACCTTCATATCGCGGAGGGCCTTGTAGGTACAGCCGTAGCCGATGAATTGGCCCGCGTTCACCTTCTTCACGATCGCGACGTCGGTGACCCAGCGCATGACGGGTTTGAGTTCGATGTGCCTGCCCTGCGACGATTGAAGATAGGAGAGCTGGTTGGTGCGCGAAGGCCACAGGCCGTAGAGCGAGATGCCGATCCGCGACAGCTCGTAACGGGATTTCGGCATGATCAAGGTCGAAGAGCTCGCGGCGATATGCGGCATGAGCTTGAACCCTTCGCTCGCGAGGAGCCGCTCGACCTCCTGGAAGGTCTTGAGCTGATGAAGGGCATAGTTTTGATCGAGCACGTCCTCGACGTTCGAGAAGTGGCTGCACACCCCGACGAGGCGGTCCTGATGCTTCTTGAGCTTGGGAATGAGAGACGGGACCTGTTCCGGCAGGAATCCCTGGCGCGACATCCCGGTGTCGATCTTCAGATGCGCGCGAGGCTTCTCCGAGAGGGCGAACCAGGCTTCGAGCATGTGCGGCTCGATCAGGAAGATATCGAGGTCGAGCTCACCGGCCCGAGCCACCTGTGAAGCCGCGACCGGCCCCACGACCAGGATGCGCCCGCGATAACCGAGGGCGCGGAGGTCAGCGCCTTCCGCCAGGTAGTTCACGCCCAACCAGGGCGGATGCTCGGATTGAAGCGCGGTATAAACCTCCTTCAAACCGTGACCGTAGGCATTGGATTTGACGACCGGGATCGCCGTGGACGGCGAGGCGAGATCACGAAACGTTCTATAGTTATGGCGCAGAGCTTCGCCATCGAGAATGATGCTGCAGCGCACGAAAGCTTCCCTATGCTCAGAGACCTACGAGCTGAAGGGGTTTCACATCGCGAGGCACACCCCGTTCGTAGTTCCAGTTATAGGTATAGGTTACCTCTTTCAAACCGGAATTGCACGGTGTGCTCGATGGGGCTTCGAGAATGCCGACGGCGTAACCTTTCGCGGTCGTGCGCGAGATGATTCCGATGTCGTTTTGGCAAGAAGCGTAGGTTGAGATGCTGAGGTTATCGTTATCGACACCATAGCTGCTGGGGCGCTTGATGAGCAGTTGACGAGTCTTCTTATCGCCCGCGTAGGGCAGGATATTCTTATCGCGGATCTTTTCCGGGTAGGCGGTCCAGATCTTCTCCGGGCTATCCGCGAGGCATTTCACTTCCGGATAACGCGCGACGAGGACCGACAGCACGAGGCCATCATCGGTTTCGGTGCGGACGAGGCCGACCGGGGCTTCATCGCAGCGACGGAGGTATTGGACCTGGGTGTAGCCCTGCTTTTGCATGAGCTGGGTTTTCACGCGGCGCAGAGTGAAGCGCGGATCCCTCGTATCCTCGTCGAAGTTCGCCAGGGCGGTAAGGGGCGCGTGGCTCAGGTTCAGGTGGGGATACTGAACGAGCTTGGTCGCGCGGTTGCAGTTGTCGAAGCGGCTCGAGCGGCCTTCGAGCACGCTGAGCTCATAGCCGTTGGCCTTCGGGAAGAGGTTCACGCCGAGGGCGGTGCCGCACTGCGAGGTGTAGAGGAGCTCAAAGCGATATTCGCCGTCCGCTTCGTGGACTTGGTTGAAATTTTGAACGGGGGAAAGCTTGAGGTGAACCGGCTCGGTCGTGGTGTTCAGAGAGAGCACCGCGGCGAAGTCAGAGCCTTTGAGCTTAGGTATAATAAGTTCTTCGATGCCCGTGAGGCCCATGCAGCGGAAGTTGGGACGTTCGGTAGCCACGGCTACGAAGAGTTCTTTTTGACTGGAAGTGCGGAGCGTAAAACCGGCAAAGATTGCGCCGCATTGGCGTTGATAGCTCACGTGGATACGATCCTCGCGATCGATCAGGACGCGGACCGGATTGAGCTCTATGTTTTGGGTCGGAAGAGCACCCCACAAAGTGGGCGCTATCAAAAACTGCGCAAAAAGCGCAAAAATGACGGCTAGCCGCTGCATACGATTTTTCCTAAAACCATTATGAGACGGCTTATAAGCGACATTTTGGCTTGTGTCTAGAGGAAAATGACGTGCAGTAAGGAGTTCTTTACGCTCTGCTCCTAGATTTCTTGCAAGGCCAGAGGTGTTCTGATAGATTCTCGCGGCTGTCCCAACTGCGAGTTCCTGCTGCTGCAGGCGCTTTCTGATATTCAGCAAATTGATTATGCGGCGTTGGGCCAAGACCTGAGGAGAATACAATGACTTCTAAACGTACTTTTCAACCAAGCAAGCTGAAGCGCAAACGCAACCACGGTTTCCGCGCTCGTATGTCGACCCCAGGCGGACGCAACGTTCTGTCCCGTCGTCGCGCTAAAGGCCGTAAACGCCTTGTTCCAGTCATCTATCAAAAGTAATTTTCAAACGTCTATGAATCCTCCTTCCGAGGCCCCATCGTCGTTCGCTTTTCCTAAGCAGCTCAGACTGCTTAAGAGACCCGAATTCACACGAACCATGGACAATGGCACCAAAGTCGTCACGCCTTACCTTGTGATGCTTGGTCGCCGCAGTCAGGGATCCACTTCGAGAATCGGATTTATCGTTTCCAAAAAAGTCGGGGGCGCCGTCACGAGGAATCGTGTGCGTAGGCGCCTTCGCGAGCTTTTTCGGACTCTTCCCAACCGACCCGCGGGCCTGGACCTCGTCGTCATCGCGCGTAATACCGCTGCCGATGCGACCTTCGAGGCCATAGGCGAAGCGCTGGGGCAAGCCCTTGGCAAAGTTCATCAGCGTCTTGCGAAAGAGCCGGTGAAAGTCTGAAGAGCGGTAGGCTGGTCTGATGTCATGTTAGGACTGAACCGATGGGTCGTCTGTTTATAGTGTTCATCAGAATCTACCAGATAGGCCTGGCGCCCTTGCTGGGACCGCGCTGTCGCTTCTATCCTAGCTGCTCGCGCTACGCTGTCAGCTGCCTCGAAACGTATTCATTCTCTGAAGCTTCCCGAAAAATCCTTCTGAGACTTTTAAAATGCCACCCTTGGCACCCCGGAGGTGTTGATCTGCCATGAACATGGATAAAAGAACCCTATCCGCGATCGTCGTCGCCTTTCTGTTCATCATGGGGTATAACTATTACCTCCAGAACAAATATCCCGACGCCTACAACAACACGAAAAACGAAGCGGAAGTAGCCTCCAAACCGGCCGCCGACGCTCCGAAGACCGATGGTGCCGCATCTTCTCCCGATAAACCCGCTTCGACCATGACGGCTTCCACGGTTGCGGTCACGCAATTGAGCGATGCCGACCTGACCTTTGAAAACGGCCAGCGCGTGATCAAGTTCGATCAGAGCAAAGCGGGCATCAGCGCGATCCTCCTCAAGGAGTATGCGGCGCGCAAGGGCGAAACCGAATTCATCAACGTGCTCGACGGTGAAATGACCCTGCAGGGGATCGTGACGCCGACCGATCGTGCGGTCCGTTCGGGTTACAGCGCGAAACGCGAAGGCGACACTATCGCCTTCACGCGCACCGAAGGCCCCTGGGAAGTCACGCAGACCTATACGGTTCCTGCCGACGGATACGGCATCAACGTGATCGTCAGCTTTAAAAACGCGGGTGACAAAGATCTCGAGCTCAACGGCGCGGCTCTCGTCAAACAGGATCTGACGATCCCGACGAGCGGCGGCAGCTTCCTCAGCCCTTCCTCGCCGGCTGACGTCGGCGTCCTCTATGGCCTCGAAGGCAAACGCCACGACACGGCTCTGAAGAAGGTCTGCGAGAAAGATGCGGAAGCTCCGGTCAACCTCAAGAACGAAAAACTCGACTATGTCGGTTTCGATAAGCACTATTTCTTAGGCCTCGTGTGGGCGAAGGATCAGACGGCTGATTACCTGGTCGAGCGCCTGAGCGATTCGAATGAGGCTCACTGTGAGATCGGGACCGTCATCGGGCAAAAGTATGGCCTCGTGCCGCCCGGTTCCTCGGTGAACCTCAAACTCACCGGCTACTTCGGTCCGAAAAAGGGCGACGTGCTCGAAGCCTTCGATCCGAATATCAGGAGCGCGGTGAAGTACGGATTCTTCTCCGTCCTCGCCCGTCCTCTCCTCACGGCGCTCAAAGGCATGCATCAGGTGACCGGCAACTGGGGTCTCGCGATCATCATCGTGACGATACTCCTCAAGCTTGCGTTCTATCCGCTCACTCGTTCAGCCGCACTCTCCGCGAAACGCATGCAGAAACTTCAGCCGCAGATGAATGCGCTGCGCGAGAAATATAAAGAGGATCCAGCACGTCAACAACGCGAGCTGATGGCATTCATGTCCCAAAATCGCGTAAATCCTTTCAAAGGATGTTTGCCGATTTTGCCACAAATTCCCGTATTCATCGCCTTCTATAACGTTTTGTCGCAGGCTATCGAGCTGAGACACGCTGCATTCTATGGTTGGCTTACGGATCTCTCTGCCAAAGATCCTTACTATGTCACGCCAATCCTTCTTGGCGTCGGAATGCTTATTCAACAAAAATTGACTCCCAACCCCGGTATGGATAAAAATCAAGAAAAGATCATGCTCTTAATGCCAATAATCTTTTCTCTGATGGGACTGTCGCTTCCGGCCGGTATGGTTATCTACATGTTAACCAATACCATCATCTCCATCGCTCAACAGCGCTGGTTGAACGCCCGAATCAAGGTCGAGAACCTCTGAAAAGGAGGATCGGCCCGCGCTCCAGTCCGCGTGGGAAATCAAGCAGGAGAATTCAATGCAGAGTAAGTCTCATGAGATTCGCGTATCGGCCAAAACATTGGACGGTGCGCTGACCGAAGCAGCTCGCCAACTGCAGGTTGATCAGGAGCGACTCGACTATCGTTTGGTTAGCAAAGAATCCACCGGCCTCTTCTCGTTCCTCTCCAAGAAGGTCGAGATCGAGGCTTGGAAGAAATCGACCCCAGCCCCTTCGCTGGATTACCTGAGCGACGACGAGCAGGAAGCCGCGGGCGAAGTCGAGCAGCTCTCGCCGCAGGAGCTCAACGCGCTCAAAGAAGACCTGCGGGTCTTCTGCCAAGAGGTCTGCAGCGCGATCGCCGGAGAGGAAGTGCGTGTCAGCGCCGAGCTCAACGACGGCCGCCTCGTCCTGGATTGCGACAATGAATACCTCGCGGGCCAGATGCTGAAGAACAGCAAGCTCGCGGAAGCGCTCGAGCACGTCCTGCGCAAGAAGCCTCGTCACCTGAAGCGTGAATTGCCTTTCCGCATTTTCATCGACGTGCAGGGCCAGCGCCGCCGTCGCGAGACCGATCTCGTGGAACTCGCCAAGGATCTTTCGGAAAAAGTTCATGAGAACAAACGCCCTATCGTTTTGAACTACAAAAGTTCCTACGATCGTAAGATCATCCATATGGCTCTCGACAAAGACGAACGTGTTTACACCAAGTCGATCGGCACGGGTCCTAACCGTAAATTGATGATTCTGCCGATTCGCCGAAAAGACGAAGCAGAGATCGGTGATGAAGGATAAGCAAGGCCATTCCCTTCTCGACTCCTATAGCCCGGTCCATACCGGGTTTTCCGTTTTGAGCGAGCCTATCGCGGCGCTCTCGACGGCTCCCGGGGCTGCGGCGATCGCAGTCATCCGCATGAGCGGCAGCGGCGTGATCGAGATGCTCGAGCCGCTTCTTCTGAGGAACGCGGCGGAGGTTCCGCCCCGGACGATGGTCCTCACGCAATTCATCGATCCCGAGACCGAAGAGACGATAGACCAGCTGATGATGGCGGTCTTCGTCGGCCCTCATTCCTTCACGGGCGAGGATTCCGTCGAACTCTTCTGTCACGGCGGTCCTTATATCGTCCAACGCATACTGCAGACCCTCTTCGCCCACGGCTTCCGTCAGGCCGAGCCCGGAGAATTCACGCGTCGGGCCTTCCTCAACGGCAAGATGGACCTCAGCTCCGCGGAAGGCATCAAACAACTGGTCGAGGCCGGCACGCACCAGCAATGGGTCGCGGCTCGCCAGCTCGCGACCGGCCTCTTCTCGGAGACCATCGAGGAGCTGCGCTCGCGCCTCATCGGAACGCTCGCTTTCCTCGCGGCGCGCATCGACTTCCCGGATGAAGGGGATACGCAGGACGTCGCGCTCGAGACCGTCGTGCACAAGGTGAGGGGCGTGGCCGCGCAGCTCGATAAACTCGAGCGGAGCTATCAATCGGGTCGCGTGGCGGCTCAGGGCCTCATGGTGGCGATCATCGGCGAGCCCAATATGGGGAAATCCACGCTGATGAACACCCTGCTCAAGCACGATAGGGCGATCGTCAGCGATATCGCGGGCACGACGCGGGATTATCTCGAAGAGCCGTGCCGCATCCGCGGTCGCCTCATTCGCCTTATCGATACGGCGGGCGTGCGCGAGACCGAGGACACCATCGAGAAGATGGGCGTGGATAAAGCCCTGGATTTGGCCTCTAAGGCCGATCTCGTGCTCCTGCTGGTGGCGATGAACGCCGAAGCCTCAGCCTATGGCGAAGTCGAAGCCCTGGCCCGGAAGATAGGGCCCGAGAAGATACTCCGCATCCAGACCAAGGCCGATCTCCCCGGCGCCAAGGCTCGTGATGGATATATCGCGATATCCTGCCTCAGGGATCATGGGCTCGACCAGCTCGAGGAAACCCTTGCGAAAAAAGTCGACGGTTATGTCGGGCAGCTGTCGGATCAGGCTTTCGTAAGCTCCGCGCGGCATCACCAGGCCATCCAGCAGGCGAAGGCCGACCTCGATCAGTTCTTCGCCGGGGTCAAAAACGGGGCGTATGATGAAATGCTGGCTTTTGAGCTGCAAAACGCGACCCGCGCCCTGGGCGGAATCCTTGGCGTCGTAG
>JASLCY010000078.1 GCA_030151925.1 Oligoflexus sp. | reverse complement strand
GCCTCGACAGCACAGGTAAATCCATGCACAAGCGCGGCTACCGCATGGAGAATCACCCGGCGCCCCTCAAGGAGAACATGGCTGCGGCCCTGCTTTACCTCGCGGGTTACGACGGAACGCAGAACTTCTACGATCCGATGTGCGGCAGCGGAACCGTGGCGATCGAAGCCTCGTTCATGTCCCTGAAGAAGGCGGCCCTGATCCACCGCCGGAAGGGCGACTTCGCCTTCGAGAACTTCGCGACCTTCAATTCCCAGCTCTGGCGCCGCGTCCAGGACGAAACGCGCCTCGAGAAACTCGATGAGCCGCGCGGCAAGATCTTCGCCAGCGACATCGAGCAGAAGTACGTGGACGCTTCCCGCGAAAACGCCCTGCGCGCCCGCGTGGAGAAGTACATCAACTTCTATCGCGGCTCGTTCTTCAACCTCGAGGCCCCGGCCAGCTCCGGCCTGCTGCTCAGCAACCTTCCTTACGGCGAGCGCATCGGCCAGGCGGATGAAGAGCACATGATCGAATTCTATAAGGCGGTCGGCGATACCTTGAAGGCCAAGTACTCGGGATGGACGGCGGCTCTCCTCGTCGGCGCCGATACGCCTTTCAAGTTCATCGGCCTTCGCCCTCGCCGCAAGATCCCTGTCGACAACGGCGGCATCCCCTGCCGCCTGCTGATCTTCGACCTCTATGCGGGCAAGAAATACAGCGATCAGAACGCTCAGGATTGAAGCCTTCCCCTGGCTGGAGGAGGCCGGAAACGGCCTCGCAACCCGGCTCCTTCATTAGGAATACGCGTGTATACGGAATGGTCGCCGCGGAGGCGAACCAGAGGCCGTAGTTGCCGATAAGGGTCAGGAGCAACCATGTTCCACCTTAATCGGAAATACAGCCTATGAAGCTTCGCTGCGCATCCATCATCATTCCTCTCGTTTTAATCTCCTGCAAACAAGAGGCGGCTCCTTCGGCCTCAAAACTCACCACGCGATCCTCGTCCGACGTCATCGTCGATAAGACTTCGACAACCTCGTCCGATAAGGATCCGGCGGCCGACACAGCCCCGATGCGAATACGCCGATTCCGAGCCAGCTCCTCGGCACCTGGACGCAATGCGTCACCACGCGAGTCGATAACGAAGACTACCACAGCGGCCAGAGGGCCATCACCGTCGCCTCCGACCATACGATGAGCATGCGCATCAGCTACTTCGCAGATGCCAACTGTTCCCAACCGTTCACGGCGGAGATGGCAGCCGACATTGTGCAGAAATACAAGATGGGCATCGCGGGCGGCTCGGACGTCTCAAAGGTCCCGGATTCCGACGTGAAGGATTACAAAGATCAAATCGATGGTTTCGTGGTCGGGAAGGACGTCGTCTATAGCCTCACGGCCCAGCTCGGAAGCGATCCATCAGCCGGCACCTTGGAAAGAAAGACGAGTAATCTGGCTAGGGAGTACTTGAGCTTTAAATTCGATAGCTCAGGAAAGCTGCTCTTGACCCAGTCGTGCATCGATGCAAACCTTGCGCAGATCGATATCAACAGCTTCCCTAACCCATTGCCGGCCAATGCCGACGACGACAGCCAATTCCCGGCCGGCTGCGGGAACTCCGCGCTCAACCGCGCGACCGACTTCAGCAACTCCCTGCCTTTCACCAAATCTTAGGTCGCGGCCCTTTGCCGATGCACTTCGTACATCACCACCGCGCCGGCTACCGAGACGTTCAGGGAGTCGGCGATGCCCATCATCGGGATCTTGATGAGCTCCGAGGCTTTCCATTCGCTCGACAGTCCCCAGGCTTCGGAGCCGAGGACGAGGGCCAGCGGGCCTTTGAGATCGGATTGATAATAATACTGCTTGGCGTGCGGGCTCGCGGCGAGGATTTTCACGCGGCCTTGCTCGCAGAAAGTACGGAACTCCTCGTGCGTGCAGGCGATCAAGGGCTGGCTGAAGAGAGCGCCGACGCTGGCGCGCACGGCGTTGGGATTAAAGAGATCGGCCTTGGGATCCAGGACGACGATCGCATCCACGCCGGCGCCGTCTGCGCTGCGGGCCAGGGCCCCGAAATTGCCCGGCTTCTCGAGATTCTCGAGCACGAGGAGAAACAGCGGGCCGCGGGGCTTGAGATCGGCGAAACGAGCCGACTTCGCTTCGAGTATGGCGAGCACGCCGTCCGACCCCTCGCGTACGGCCGCTTTCGCGAACACGTCCTTGGAAACGCGGAACTGCAGGTTCTGCGGCAGGGTCTCGATCACGGCGCGCGCTTCGCCGCTCAGCAGGCTCTCTTCGGCATAAACCGTACGGCACGCATAACCCGAAGCCAAGGCGCGGGACAGCTCGCGGGCGCCCTCGACCACGAACAGCCCCAACTCGCGGCGCTTCTTGCTCTCGCGCAGGCTGATGAGCTCTTTGATCTTCGGATTCTGCGGGCTGGAAATGACGATCATCACGGTTCCCGTATGAACCAGGTGGAGGCGCCGCTCGGCAAGGCGCGGCCGGTGCCGTCCTCATCGACGACCATCTCCTCCGCGAGGAAACGCCCGTTGACGCCGCGCAGCAGGGAGCCGAGGAGGTTCTGCATCGCGATCGGCGTGTAGCCGTTCGAATGCGAGCTCAGCAGGAAGAAGCTGAACTCGGGGTGGAGGATCGACTTCAGGGAATCGAGGAGATCGATCAGATGATCCTCGATTTTCCAGGTCTCGCCCCCGGTTCCCCGGCCGAAGCTCGGCGGGTCGAGGATGATGCCTTTATAAAGGCGATTGCGGCGAATCTCGCGCGCGACGAATTTTTGCACGTCGTCGGTGAGCCAGCGGATCGGAGCCGTCGTCAAACCGTTGATATCCGCGTTGAGGCGCGCCCAGGCCACGCTGGTCTTGGAAGCGTCCACATGGGCGACCTGCGCCCCGCCTTGCGCCGCCGCGAGGGTCGAGCCGCCGGTGTAGGCGAAGAGATTAAGCACGTGGAATTCGTCCCCGCTCTGGCTGCCCTGATGGCAAAGGTTGCGGATGCGCTGCCAGTTCATGCGTTGTTCGGCGAAGAGCCCGAGGTGCCCGAAGTCCGTGAGCTCGATCTGCAATTGCATCCCGCCGTACTCTATCATCCAGGGCTTTTTCATGCCCGGGTTCTCGATCGTCCACTTGCCGTCGCCGCCCGAGAAACGGCGGAACGTAGCATCGACCTTGCTCCAGAGCTTACTCTGACCAGGCTTCCAAACAGCCTGCGGAGACGGGCGGATGATGCGGTAAGGCCCCACCTGCTCCAGTTTTTCAAAGTTGCCGCTATCGAGAAGACGATACGTATTGTTCATGGGTAAAACGAACCTCAGACCAAAAAAGAAAAGGCCCCGCGGTTGGGGGCCCAAGCTTAGCAAATTTTTGTTTAGAAGTTCATCGAAACGTACTGGCTGTGGAGCGCTTCCGCCACCGCCGAGTGAGTTACCTTGCCTTGGTAGACGTTGAGACCGAGGCGGAGGGCTTCCGATTCTTTCAGAGCGCGTTCGAGGCCTTTGTTGGCCAGATCCATCGCATAACGAAGGGTTACGTTCGTCAAAGCGTAGGTCGAGGTCATAGGAACGTCGCCTGGGATGTTTGTCACCCCGTAGTGGATGACGCCTTCGTCCACATAGGTTGGGTCGTCATGCGTCGTAGGACGAATCGTTTCGATACAGCCGCCTTGGTCGATCGCTACGTCAACAATAACAGATCCTGGCGTCATCGAACGAACCATTTCGCGGGTGACGAGGCAAGGAGCCTTGGCGCCGGCGATAAGGACCGCACCGACCACGAGATCCGATTCAGCGACCGAGTTCGCGATGTTTTCAGGGGTCGACATCAGAGTGTCGACGTCGTTGCCGAAGATATCGTCGAGATAAGCGAGGCGAGCCGCGCTCACGTCGAGGATTGTGACGCGCGCTCCGAGGCCTATCGCCATCTTCGCTGCGTTGATACCGACGACGCCGCCACCGATTACGGTTACGCGGCCGCGGCGAACGCCGGGAACGCCGCCGAGAAGAATGCCTTTACCGCCGCGATGCTTCTGGAGGCACTGCGCACCGACCTGGACCGACACGCGGCCGGCGACTTCACTCATAGGGGTGAGCAGGGGGAGGGAGCCGTTCGCCAGCTGGATGGTTTCGTAGGCGATCGCGCTCACGCCGCGTTTCACGAGTTCGTGGCCGAGCTCTTGGGCAGCAGCCAAGTGCAGGTAAGTATAGAGGATTTGGCCTTTGCGCATGTGCTCGAATTCGGCTTTGATCGGCTCTTTCACCTTGATGATCATATCGGCCTTCGCCCAGACGTCGGCAGCCTTGTCGACCAGGGTGGCTCCGGCAGCGGCATATTTGTCATCGGGGATCGCGGCACCCATACCGGCGGACTTCTCAACGAGGACCGTATGGCCAGCGTCGACTAACATCTTTACGCCGCCGGGAACGATGGCAACGCGATTTTCACGATTCTTAATCTCTTTTGGAACGCCGATGATCATGATGAATCCTTACTCGATGGATGAGGATATCGCCTTAAGAGGCCGCATTGAAGCTGAGCGATAGCCGCGTTTATTTACGACACCAGATCCCCAAGGTCAATTTCCATTCCATCGTAGGCAAATTCCGCAAAATTCGGGAGAAGCGGACCATGCTCCACGTAATCGACCTCGTGAGACAGATGCGAAATTATACCTCTTTTTACACCCAAATCATCGAACAGTTGTAAGGTTTCTGGGATCGTTGAATGGGCACTATGCATGCCAAAATGGATGCCACTGGCGATCATGATGTCAATACTGCCACGCCACGCTTCAATCGTTTTGCGGGGGAAGTTCTTGAAGTCGGTAACATAGGCAAAACGGCCGAACTTAAAACCGCAGCTCGTCACATGCCCATGCTCGCAGCGAACCGGCTCGATGGGAAAACCGGCGAAGTTAAAAGGCCCGTCCGGGATCGCATGGAGATTCAGGGTCGGCTTGAGCCCGTGGTAGCCCGTATCGACGAAGGCATAAGCGAAGCGCGATCTGATCTCGTCGAAGTACTCGGGCAGGAGATAGACGTCGAGCGGCTCGCGGGACTTGAAATAGAAGGCGCGCAGGTCGTCGAATCCCGCGGTGTGGTCGGCGTGGAGATGCGTATAGAGCAGGCCGACGATGCTGCTGATGCCGGCCTTGAGGATCTGCAGGCGCATCTCGGGCGAAGTATCGATCAGCAGGTGCCGGTCGCCGTTGCTGAGGACGATCGAAGCGCGGGTCCTGTGGTGTTTGGGATCGGGGCTCGTGCAGACCTTGCAGCGGCAGCCGATGACAGGCACGCCGGTTGAGGTTCCCGAACCCAGCACACGAACTTTCATGAGTCCCCTCCGATCAGGATGAGATTTCGCTGCGGCCTGGCAGGCCCAATCTTCACCTTATTGGAAGTAGCGCTCAATGGAAAGCTTCGGACTGTGGCCGCCCTTGACCAACTGATGCATGGCGTTGAGTTTCTCGAACTTCCAGGCGACCTGATCCCTCAGGTTTTGCAGGAGCGCTGTGAGCCCAGGATTGGCCGTATTCATTGCGACGTAGGTCTCGTATTGGAAATCCTCGTCCTCGGCTACGGTCTCGACGAGTTCGAGCGCGCCGCCCTTCACGAAGAAGTCCACCGCGGCGGCGATCGTCTCCCGGGGCAGGAGGGTCTGCAGGCCGAGCAGCTGAATGAGCTTGTCCTGGTCGTAGGCCGCGCGGTCCGCAAAATCCTCTTCCAGCGCGCGCCAGATCTTCGGCAGCTCCTTCTCGTCCGGGAAGGATTTCTCGATCATGAATCTCTGCAGGAAATAATCCTTCGGCCCGTAATGGAGGTCGCAGCTCGCCTGATACCCGTCGCGGCCCGCGCGCCCTATTTCCTGAGTATAGGATTCGATCGAGCAAGGCATGTTCGCGTGGAGCACGTAACGGATCATCGGCAGGTTGATGCCCATGCCGAAGGCCTTGGTGGCGACCATCGTCAGGACCTTACCCGCCACGAACTGGTCCTGCGCCCTCTGCCGGACCTCGGGCACGAGCCCCGCGTGGTACTGCGCGACGGGATGCTTCCGCGCGCGCAGGTGGCGGTAGATCTCTTCCACGTTCTTACGCGTCGCGGCGTAGATGATGCCCTGGTCCTCGCGCGCGGCGGCGGTGTCGACGACGCCGAGCAACTGCTGGTCCTGCTTGGAATGCTGATAGATCGTGAGGTCGAGGTTGTCGCGCACGTTGTTGATCGCGATGACCTGCGGGTCTTTCATGCCGAGGCTGCGAATGATCTCCTGCCTCTCCCGCGGCGTGACCGTAGCGGTCAAAGCCATCTTCGGCACGGGGCCGAGCTCCGCGAGCAGAGAGCCGAGCCGCGCGTATTCCGGCCTGAAGCCCTGGCCCCACTGCTGGACGCAATGCGCTTCGTCGATGGCGATAAGCGCGAG
>JASLCY010000055.1 GCA_030151925.1 Oligoflexus sp. | reverse complement strand
CGGCCGGTCAGGACCTCTGCCTCGCGGCGGGACTCGCCGAGAAATACCTCAGCGTCAGGACCCTCGTGCAGTCGCTGCAAAGATCGATGAAAGGCCATCTGCGCCAGGCGAAGGCCCACGTGGCGCTCGCGCCTCATTCCGCTCTCGCCGCCGCCAACGGCACCGATTTCGCGATCGCGCAAGGCCCCATGACCCGCGTGAGCGACAGACCGGAATTCATCGATGCGGTCGCGGCCAGCGGCGCCTTGCCCTTCCTCGCTTTGTCCCTCATGCGGAAGAACGAGTGCATCAAGCTCCTGCAGGAAACGCAGGACCTGCTCGGCGATAAGCCTTGGGGCGCCGGCATACTCGGTTTCGTTCCCGAAGAGCTGCAGAAAGAGCAGCTCGAAGCGCTCGCCGGGTTCAATCCCAGCGCCGTGCTGATCGCGGGCGGCCGCCCCTCGCAGGCCGAGCCTTTTGAAAAACGCGGGATCAAGACCTTCCTCCACGTGCCGTCACCGGGCCTGCTCAAGCAGTTCCTCAAGGACGGCGCTCGCCGCTTTATCTTCGAAGGCCGCGAGTGCGGCGGCCACGTCGGTCCGCGCAGCAGCTTCGTGCTGTGGGAAACGCAGATCGACATCCTCTTGAAATCCGACGCCGTCCACGAGCTCGAGATCTTCTTCGCGGGCGGTATCCACGACGGCCTGTCGGGGGCCATGGTGAATGCGATGGCTGCGCCCCTTGCGGCGCGCGGCGCGAAAATCGGCGTCCTGATCGGTACCGCTTATCTCTTTACCGAAGAAGCCGTGGCTTCCGGCGCTATACTCAAACGCTTCCAGGACGAGGCGATTCGCTGCGATGAAACCGCTCTGCTCGAGACGGCTCCCGGTCACGCGGTCCGCTGCGCCAACACTCCGTTCGTGGATGCCTTCGCGCAGAAGAAGGAAGAGCTGCGCGCTCAGGGGCTCGATGCGAAAGCCGCTTGGGCTGAGCTCGAGGCGCTGAACGTCGGCAAGCTGCGCATCGCCTCCAAAGGCCTTGAGCGCGTCGGCCATGAGCTGGTGAGCGTGGACGAGGCGCGTCAGGTGACAGAGGGCATGTACATGCTCGGCCAGGTCGCTCAGATGCGCGATCAGGTCCTCACGATGCGGCAGCTGCACGAGCAGATCTGCGAAGGCGCCCAAGCGATCCTGGAGAAGGCGGAATTGCCGGAGGAAGAGGCCCAATCCCCTTCGGATATCGCGATCGTGGGCATGGCCTGCATCTTCCCCGGCGCGGAAGACATCAACGCCTACTGGCGCAATATCCTCACCGGCGCCGATCTCGTGACCGAGGTGCCCGACAGCCGGTGGAACAAAGACACGTACTTCTCGGCGAATATGTTCGAAGCGAACAAATCGATCTCGAAGTGGGGCGGATTCATCAACGCCACGGAATTCGATCCGCTGGAATTCGGCATTCCGCCCAACTCGATGGCTTCGATCGAACCGACCCAGCTCCTCAGCCTGAAGATCGCGAAACGCGCGCTCGAGGACGCCGGTTACACGGCTCGTCCCTTCGATCGCGAACGCACCTCGGTGATCTTCGGTGCGGAAGCGGGGACCGACCTGGCTTCGGCCTATGGTTTCCGGGCCTTGTTCCCGCAGTATGCCGGCGCGATTCCTAAAGAGCTCGACGAGTTCCTGCCTTCGCTGACCGAGGACTCATTCCCCGGCGTGCTCGCGAACGTCATCTCGGGCCGGGTCGCGAACCGCCTCGACCTCGGCGGCTCGAACTATACGGTGGACGCCGCGTGCGGTTCCTCGCTCGCGGCTCTTGACGTCGCCGTGAAAGAGCTGATCGGAGGCGAGAGCGATATGGTGCTCTGCGGCGGCGCCGACCTTCATAACAGCATCAACGATTACCTGATGTTCTCCAGCGTGAAAGCGCTGTCGGCCACGGGCCGTTCCCGTCCCTTCTCCGCCGAGGCCGACGGCATCGTGCTCGCGGAAGGCGTGGCGGTCGTCGTCCTGAAACGCCTCGCCGATGCGGAGCGCGACGGCGATCGCATCTATTCCGTCATCAAGGCCGTAGGATCGTCGAGCGACGGCAAGAGCTTCGGCCTCACGGCGCCTCGCAAGGAAGGCCAGATGCGGGCCCTGCACAGGGCTTATGCCCGCGCCGGCATCAACCCGGCGGAGATCGAATTGGTCGAAGCGCACGGCACGGGGACCGTGGTGGGCGACAGGACCGAGCTCGAGACCTTGAGTGAGGTCTATTCCGAGGCGGGCGCCCTGAACAGGGCCTGCGCTCTCGGCTCCGTGAAATCGCAGATCGGCCACTCGAAGTGCGCGGCCGGCCTTGCCGGCCTCATTAAATCGAGTCTCGCGATCTATCACGGGATCATTCCGCCGACGCTGCACACGGCGAAGCCGAACCCAGGTTATAAAGAACAATCGAGCCCGTTCTACTTCACTCCGGTGGCGGTGCCCTGGATGAGCGAGACGCGCAAGGCCGCGGTCAGCGCCTTCGGCTTCGGTGGAACGAACTTCCACACGATCCTCGTTTCGCACGAAGGCGAACAGCCGCTCATGCCCGCGAGCCGCAGCCGTGCGGCCGAACTCTTCCTCTTCGAATCGGCGGCTGAGCTCAGCGTCGTGAAGGAAGTCCTCTCGCGCAACCGTGAGCTCGATTTCGGTCGCCTGGCCCGCACCGTGACCCTCGGCAGCTCCACGGTGGAGCAAGGGTCGAAGTCCTATCGCCACAAAGCGGTGCAGTACGCGATCGTCGCCCGGGACAGAGACGATCTCTCGCAGAAGATCGATCGTGCCCTCGAAGGCCAAAACCTCAGCCACGGCGTTTATAAATTCGACGAAGGCGCGGCTCTCACGGGCAAGATCGCGATCCTCTTCTCGGGCCAAGGCAGCCAATCCATCAATATGGGTGCCGAAATCTTCAATGCTTTCCCATTGTTAAGGACTCATCTCAAAAAGGGTCAAAAGTGGGCGAGCAAGGTCTTCCCGAAAGGCGTGACAGCTGGCTCGGAAGAGGTGCTGAAGCAGACGCGCAACACGCAGCCGGCTCTCGGCATCGTCGATCTCGCGTTCTACGAACTGATGCAGGCTCTCGGCATCGAGGCCGACATGCTCGGCGGCCATAGCTACGGTGAGCTGGTCGCCCTCGCGGCAGCCGGCAGCATCGCTCCCGAGGCGCTCCTCTCGCTCAGCGAAGCCCGCGCCCTCGCGATCGAAACCGCTGCGGCCGGCAAACAAGGAGCCATGGCCGCGGTCTCAGGC
The DNA here is from genome assembly GCA_030151925.1 of Oligoflexus sp. GTDB lineage: Bacteria > Bdellovibrionota_B > Oligoflexia > Oligoflexales > Oligoflexaceae > Oligoflexus. The sequence goes on along the minus strand of JASLCY010000055.1, from coordinate 445 downwards.
GGCTACGAGGCGGTGGAAGCCGGCATCAAGGGCCTGAACGTCGTGATCGCCAACCACAACGCCCCGACCCAGACGGTGATCTCGGGTGAGGCCCAGGCGATCGACGGAGCGATCGCTCATCTTAAGACCCTCGGCCTCGCCGCGAAGAAGATCCCGGTGTCGGCAGCCTTCCATTCACCTCTGCTGGCGGATGCGGAAGGGCTCTTCGCGAAGGCCCTGGAGCCCGTCGAGCTCCAAGAGCCGCGGAAGGTCATCTATTCGAACACGACCGCGCAGGTGCACGACAACTCCAAGCTCAAGGCCGCTTATGCGAAGCAGATCGTGGAGCCCGTGCGTTTCGTGAAGCAGGTCGAGACCATGCATGCGGACGGCGCGCGCCTCTTCCTCGAAGTCGGGCCGGGCGCTGTGCTCAAAGGCCTCGTGGATCGTATCCTCGACGGCAAGG
>JASLCY010000046.1 GCA_030151925.1 Oligoflexus sp. | reverse complement strand
CGGTGAAAGCCGTCCCTTCGTTGATCAAGGCGGAAGGTTCGGCTACGGGCTGGCGTTTTCATGCGCTGACGGCAGGCGTTTATACGATCGAGAGCCAGGCCGATGGCGTCCGTTGGCTGTCGCTCGATAACGAAGGGCATATCAAACTCGTACCGACCGACAGCGGGCTGGCGACGCATTGGATCGTGGGCGAAAGCGCGAATAGCGGGCATTTTACGCTGCAGAACGCTTCCCTGCCGCTCTTGACCGCGAATCTGATCACGGGCGCGAACGGCACGCTGGAGCTCGGCTCGGTGGCGTCGACGTTTCTCCTGAAGGAGCAGAATGTCGAGGACCTGCCTTTCCATCACGGGGACGTGATCGCCCTGCGTTCGCTGGGCGCGAGCTCAGGCAACGTGTGGCTCAACGGCGGCACGACCAATGGCCAGGTGAGTCTGGTCGATGAAGCGACGGCTCAGCGGGTCACCGGCACCTCGTTCCGCGTTCATGACAATCAGAACGGTTCGTTCTCGCTCGAATGCCTCGGCAATATTCCGGGACGGCGTTGGTTGACGATTCGCGGCGAGGCTCCGGGACTGGGCACGACCACCGATCGGAACGAGTCCGCCCGCTGGAAATTCGTTCCGGGAGCGAACGGCAGCTTCAGGCTGAAAAACGTCTCGACCCTGAGCAAAGAAGCCTGGCTCGACAGTTATCCCAACACGGCGATCGTGACTCTCGCGAGTGATGATAAGTCGGCGCCGGGCACCTACTGGCAAATCACGGTTCGTCATGTTTCCGATCCGACGGTCGAAGGACGATGGTCGGGCGTAGAGGATCTGGAAGCGTCGGGCATTCACAGCCATCTTCTGCCCAACGGCAAGATCCTTTATTGGTCGCGCTTCTCGGATCCGACCGACTACGACGCCACGACCGAAGGCGTGCCGGTCGGCAAAACCGCGACCTTCCTCTTCGATCCCGCCACAGCCCTGACCAGCCCCTTGCCGAACGCCGCGTTCGATACGTTCTGCAGCGGACACACGTTCCTGCCCGACGGGACCCTGCTGGTCACCGGCGGCCATATCCGCAGCAACGTGGGGCTGAAGTCCACGCAGATCTTCGATTACAGGACCAACAGCTGGACGACCGATCCCAGCTGGGACATGAACGAGGGCCGCTGGTATCCGACCAATGCGCCGCTGGCGAATGGCGACGTGATCACGCTCTCGGGCGACGCGACCAGCGCCAGCGACGTGAATCGACTGCCGCAGGTCTGGTCGTTCAAGGATAAGAGCTGGCGCGATCTCACCGGCCTCGCCTCCTCCTGTTTCAACGCTGAAGGCAAAGGCCCGTGTCTGCCGCTCTATCCCTGGCTCCATCTCGCGCCGAACGGCAAGGTGTTCATCTCGGGTCCCGGCCAGGAAACGGGTTACATCAGCACGGAAGGCGACGGGAGCTGGCAATTCGTGGCTGACACGAATCATGGTTATCGCGGCGACTACGAAGCGACCTCGACCATGTATGAGCCGGGCAAGATCCTGATCGCGGGCGGCACGCCTTCGACCGCCAGCGCTGAGATCATCGATCTGAACGAGAAGGAGCCGAGCTGGAAAGAGATCGATTCCATGCATCATGCGCGGCATAAGCTGACCTCGACCCTCCTGGCCGACGGACAGGTCCTGGTGGTCGGCGGAACGTCGAACGACGCCAACACCGACGACGCGAGCGAGTTCTCGGCCGAGATCTGGAATCCCGCAACCAGGGAATGGACCGAGGTCGATCATCAGCAGGTGCCGAGGCTTTACCATTCGTCGACGGTCCTGCTGCCGGACGGCCGCGTCTACTCCCAGGGCGGCGGCATCGGCGCCGGTTACGTCACGCACAAGAATTTCCAGATCTACTCGCCGCCTTATCTCTTCAAGGGACCGCGGCCGAGGTTCAACCTGGCGAGACAGAGCTTCGGTTATGGCCAGAGACTGGCGATCAAGTCGGAGGATGCCGCCGCGATCAATCTCGTGCACATCATCCGTCTCTCGTCGGACACTCACTCGTTCAACAGCGGGCAGTATCGTGTCCCGCTGGAATTCAAGGCCGTCGCGGGCGGTTTGAGCGCGACGCTGCCGAAGAGCGGAGCCTATGCGCCGCCGGGACATTATCTCTTGTTCATCGTCAATAAGAAGGGTGTGCCGTCCGTTGGCCAGGTGATCCAGATTCAGTAGGAAGTCGAGGGTCGGCAGGAGAAGAGCACAAGGCCTAGTGCCCCCTCATTGTGATGAGTCGAGGCACTAGGGACCGTATCAGCCCTTGGCTTCGACCGCGCCGCCTTTAGAGTTGCGTTTGTCGATGAAAGTAATTTGACGGGCAAGGCGCTTTGTCTCAGCGTTGAGCTTGCGCCATTTTGGATCGTGTTTCAGAGCTTTTTTGTTCTGCTTCTCTTTCGAGAGGCCTGTTACGTAGCTCTTCACTTGCTCAGTTGCTTTGTTCAGGTGCGACTGAACGAGTTCCTTAGAACGTGCCATATAATCTTCCTCCGCCAATAAAAATAGGCCCTAGGCCCAACACTTCAAGGAGCAGAGGATAT
>JASLCY010000036.1 GCA_030151925.1 Oligoflexus sp. | reverse complement strand
GGGTCGGCATGACCATAGTCTCGAACCGCAGCAACAATATGCTGAAGCGTTATGCGGCGACTCCCATGCACCCCTCCGAATACATACTCTCGCATATCTTCGGGCGCTTCCTGACGATGGCCGCGGAGACCGCGATGATCGTGGCCTCGGGTTTCCTCATCTTCCGCTTCAAAGTGTACGGGAATTTCCTGAGTTTCCTCACCTTCGCCGTCCTGGGCGCCGCCGCCTTCACGTCGATCTCGATGCTCTGCGCGGTCCGTTCGCGGAGCATTCCCTTCATCTCGGGCGTGACCAACATCATCTCGCTCGGCATGACGATGCTCTCGGGCGTGTTCTTCTCGCGGAACAACTTCCCCGAGTGGCTCGTCACGATCACGGATTATTTCCCGCTGACCGCGCTCAACGACGGCCTCCGCCGCGTGGCGCTCGAGGGCATGCCCTTGCACGCGCTGACCTTCGAGGTCGGCGTCCTCGCGTTCTACATCGTCGTTCCCGCTATCCTCACGCAACGCCTCTTCAAGTGGTATTGAATTGAAAACGAACGAGGCCCGGATCCTAGGACCCGGGCCTCGTTCTGCTCATCAGAGAAGAGCCTACGCTTCGCTCGCGGCGATGGCGTGAGCCTCTTCCTTCCTCACGTCCTTGTTCGTCCGGCTCAAATAACGGTTGATGAGGGTCATCATCGCCATGGTGATCAAAGTCGAGACGACGATCGCATCGCCGAGCCTATCGAAGTGGGCGAGCGAGCCGTCGGGATTCTCCGAGACGATGATACCCGCCAGGGCCGCCGCGATCCCGCCCGAGATCTGCTGGATCGAAGAGCTCACCGACATGTAAGCGCCGCGATCGGCCGGTTTAGGGAGCGCGGACATCAGCGCGGACGAAGAGATCATGCGCGCCGACACGCCCGCGAACATAATCACGTTCACGGCCATCAAAGCATAAAGGCCGATAGGCGGCAGCCGGGTATAGACGCTCACGGTGACGATGGCCAGCAGGCAGCCGGCGACGAAGGTCTTGTATTTCCCTATCCTGTCGCTGAGCCGGCCGATCAGAGGGCCGAGGATCATGGAGGCCACGCCGCTCACCATGTAGACGAGCGGGAGCTGTTCGATCGTGATCTTGAGGTTGTTCACGCTGTAAGCGCTGCCGAAGGGCATCAGCATGAAGCCGCCGGTCGCCAGCAGCGCCGTCGTCGCGAAGCCTTGCAGGTAGCGCGGCTGCGAAACGGTATGGAAGAGGTGATGCAGGGGGTGCTTGTCCCGGTTCTGCAGCTCGAGGTGACCGTTGATCGGCCGCAGCTTGAGGAAGATGACCACGCCGACGCTGAGGCTGACGCCGACTATCATCACGAAGGGCGCGTGCCAGCCCCAGTTATTCGCGAGATAAAGCCCGATCGGGATGCCCAGGATCTGGCTCGCCGCGAACGAGGTCTGCAGGATGCCCATCACCCGGCCGCGCAGCTCGAAGCTGAAGAGGTCGGTCGTGATCGCGAAGACGATGGAGCCGATCACGCCGCCGAAGAGCCCCGTGACGATGCGCGCGCCGAGCAGGAATTCGAAGTTCGGCGCGATACCGCAGAGGAAGGTCCCCAGGACGAAGCCGGTATAGAAGAAGAGCAGCAGCTTCTTGCGGTCGAAGCGATCCGCGAAACCCGCCGCGAGCAGGCCCGAAGCGCCGGCGCTGAAGGCGTAGGCGGAGACGACCAGACCGAACTGCGAGGTCGAGATCTTCAGCAGCGGCATGAGGATCGCGCCGAGCGGCGACAGGATCATGAAGTCGAGGATGATCGTGAACTGGAGAAAGGCGAGGATGATGAGCACGAACATCTGATAGGGCGTGAAAGCATGCTTCACGGCAGGTTTCGCTGCCGGGCTCGGAGAAGGGATATCTGCCGCCATGGAGGTCCTCACTGATTGGAGAGCCTCCATTCTACCCTTGGCGGAAGGAGCCCGTCACCGGCTTATTGAGGCAGGTCGAAAATCAGGAACTCGGCATCGGCTCCGGCCGTGAGGTCGATCCTGGTCTCGTCCGTGATCGCCGCGCCGTCGCCGGCCTTGAGACCCGTGCTCAAAGCCTTCGCTTCGCCCTTGATCATCTGCAGCCACACGCCGCGGCCGTGGCGAGGTTTGAAGTCGACGCTCTCACCGGATTTGAGTTTGCCGAGATAGATGTCCGCGTCTTGATGAATGGAGACTGAACCCTCGCGGCCGTCCTTCGATACGACCAGGACCAGGTTCCTATCGGCGAAACTCGCATCGAACGATTTCTGGTCGTAACCCGGCTTGATCCCGCGCGTCTCGGGCACCACCCAGATTTGCAGGAAGTGCGTGGCCTTGTCCTTCTCGCCGTTCATCTCCGCGTGCACTACGCCCGTGCCGGCGCTCATTCTTTGCACTTCGCCGGGACGGATCGTCGTTTTATTGCCCATGGAGTCCTGATGCTCAAGCGCTCCGTCGATAACATAAGAGATGATCTCCATATCGCGGTGCGGATGGGCGCCGAAGCCTGTCCCGCCTTCGATGCGGTCTTCGTTGATCACGCGCAGCGGGCCGAAGCTCATGTGCCGGGGATCGTAATAATCGGCGAACGAGAAGCTGTGCCGGGAATTGAGCCAGCCATGATTAGCGAGACCACGATCTTCGGAGCGTCTTAGTGTTAACATACCGTATTTTCCTTTCCGCTGGGGCTCGTGAGGGCTATACCTAATCTATCGGTAAATCATGATTGAAATAAATTATATAATTTCGATATAATTGATAGATTTATACTATATAGTTTGAGATACCTCCGATGACCTACGATCAGCTCGAACTCTTGGAAATGATAGTAGAAAAAGGCAGCTTTAAAGCGGCTGCCGAGGCTTTGCACAAGACCCAGCCGACCGTCAGCATCGCCATAAAGAACCTCGAGGAGGAGTTCGACCTCCAGCTCTTCAACCGGGAGACCTACCGCCCCACCCTCACTCCGGCGGGAGAAGTGTTCTACCAGAGGTCGAGGGCGGCGCTGGAAGGCTTCCGCACCCTCAAGACCCTGGGCCGGGAGCTGGGCACCCAAAAGTTCGAAGCGCGCCTCACGCTCGCCCTCGATCCGCTGGTGCGCATGGTCGCGATCGAAGGCATCTTCGACCAATGCTTCCGCCCGAACCATCCTACGGAACTGATCCTCAGGAACGAAGTGCTCAGCGGCGCCAGCGACCTCCTGCTCGAACAGAGCGTGGATTTCGCGGTCGCCCCGCTGTTCTCCGAACACGCGGACATCGAAAGCGTCCTGATGGAGAAGGTGGAGCTCGTGCCCTGCATCCGCGCCGATCGGCTTCCCTCGTCCGGGAAGATCACGATGGGCGTCCTCAAGGAGCAAGTCCACATCATCGTGCGAAGCGGTTCCTCCGAGTTCGCCAAGGCCCCGAGCATCGGGCTGCTCGATCTGAGCCCGAGATGCTACGTCACCGATCACAGCATGAAAAAGCAATTGATACTGCAGGGCATGGGTTGGGGCAGGCTCGCGCGGCACGAGATGAACGAAGAGCTGAGCCGCGGCGAGCTCGCTCTCATCCCTGCCCTGGATCCCGCGCTCAAGGTCGAGACCTTGAGCCTCTATCTGATGCGCAACAAAAGGAAGGCCATGGGACCGATCGCCAAGGCCGTCTGGCAAAGGCTTCTGCAAAAAGTTCCGCCCCACTCTTCCTCTTCAGGACCAAAACATGATTGAAGCCCTTCGCCGCTCAAGGCTCTTCCTGCTCCATCTCGATCCCGGGCACCTCTATCTCAGGAACGCCGTGCGCGGCACGATCGCGGTGATCGCGTGCTACTTCTGCGTCTTCCAGTTGATGCGGCTCCTGCAGTCGGCGACTTCCCTGCCTTTCCTCGCGGTCCTGATCACGATGATGATCAGCGTGGTGGTGAACGATACGACCAAACGCGAGCAGAAGATCACCGTCCTCGCCATGGCCTTGCCCGCGACCGTCGCGGCCCTGCTCGCCGTGGTGCTCGCGCCCTGGCCTTACGTTAAGCTCGTGGGTTTCCTGCTCTGCACCTTCGGGGCGGTTTCGATTCGCCGGTTCGGGACTCGCTGGCAGGCTCTCGGCGTCGTCATGTTCATGTCCTATTATGCGGCCCTGTTTTTTCCTTTCAAACTGCACGACGTGCCGGCCATCGCCATCGCGATGGTCATCGCCACGGCCCTGGCTTATGCCGCCCGCTTCTGGCTGCTGCCCGACCGTCCGCAGACCGTGCTGCCGCAGATGATACTGGGCTTCGATCATCAACGGGCTCTGACGCTGAAGCAGATCGCCCGCGGCCTCAGGGCGAGCGCCGGGAGACCGGAGGCGACGGAGATCCTGGAGGAGGAATGGCTGAAGGTCCGCCAGCGATTTACGGAGATGAACGAACTCATCATCCTGATCGACGCGCAGCTCGAGAACAGCGATACCCCTTCGCTGCGCTCGAAGTTCCATACGCTGCAGATCAAACTCTTCGAACAGGAGATGGCGCTCCGCCGGCTCTGGGATTTCGCCTTCGACATGCGTACGATGGAAGGCCGCTCGCCGGAGCTCCTCCGGGCCGCCGCGAAAGCCATCGATGAGCTGCGGCACGGCCGCACGCGCGTGGACGTCAACGCCCTGCGTCCGGAGGCATGGGGCCGGGACTTCGCCGAACTCGCCCAGGCGCCGACGGTCGGGCAATTCCTCCACGCGCTCAGGAACCTCCATAAAACGCTCGAAGCGCAGGACTTCGGCCCCGACGATGTGTCGCTCGCCCTGCAAGGCGTAAAAGAAGACCCGCGTCCCCCGGCTCCCGCGCCGGCGGTCGATGCCGAGGAGATGCATATCAACACGCGGCAGGCGATACAGGCGACGCTCGCGACCACGATCGCCTCGCTCCTCGGCACCAGCGTCTCGCCCCAGCGTTGGTACTGGACTTCGATCGCGGCCTTCATGGTCTTCATCGGCACGACCCGCGGTGAAACTATGATCAGGGCCGTCCTCAGGGTGATCGGCACGGTGATCGGCCTATTGCTCGGCCTGGCTTTGGCTTATGAGACGAGCGGCCATCATACTCTGGAATGGACGCTGACGGTCGCCTTCGTCTTCCTGGGCATCTTCGCCTCGAAGTTCAATTTCGGTTTCTGGTCGGCTTGGATGTTCAGCGCGATGTTCGCCCTGCTCTACGATATCCTCGGCCTGCTCAATCGCAGTATCATCGAGCTCAGGGCCGAAGAGACCCTGATAGGCGCCGCTATAGGTTTGATCGTCGGCGCCATCGTGCTGCCGACTTCGACCCATAGGGTGGTTCGCGACGCCCTCGCTGATTTTCTCCGGTCGGTCTCGGGCATCATCCTCCTCCTGCCGGGCGAATCCGAGAGCCCCTTCGCCAAACGCGTCTTGATCCGCCGCATCCGTTTGATGGACAAGGACCTGCAGGCCCTGCGCCTCGCGGCGAATCCCATCGTCAGCCGCGGCTCCCTCATGAAGCACGGCGACATCCCGGGCATCCTGCATGATGCGTCCCTGCTCGCGCATTATCTGAGGCACCTCAGCATCCACATCAATCCGGATATCGAGTTTCCCAAGGAAGAATACCGGGCCTTCTGCGAAAGGTTCGCCGCCGCCGTCGCCGACCAGGCGGCGCGGATCAAAGCGAACGAAACGCAGAGCGCCTCCTCGCTCCCATGGAAAGCGCAGCCTTCGCGCAACGTGGAAGGGCCGTCCTATTACTTCGAACGCATAGAATTGGCGCTGGCGAGCCTTACGGTCCGCAAGGTCTGATCGCGCTTCGTCGATCGATGCCTCAGAGCGCGTGGGAGAGGGTCAGCTGCGTGCCGTCGACCAGATTATAGGTGACGACGGCATTGGCAGAGGCCTTGGTGCAGGGATAGACGGCGAGGAACGGCACGTGCTGATAACTCTCGACGCAACCCGTGATGGTGATGTCGGTCGCGCCCGTGATGTTGCCTATCGTCAGGGTCTGGCTCGGAGCCGCGCCGTTGACGATGATATAAGGATTCAGGAAGACGACAACGTCGACTTCGGCCATCAGAGTATCGTCTTGCCTGTATTGAACGATCACATGCCGCGGCCCGCTGGACGGCGTGAGGACCAGGGGCACCCTTTCGGCGAAGGGTATCCACTGCAAGGTGAACGAGCTCGCCAGGACGTTGCCCATGATCTGCATGGTGATGTTGTCGCCAGGCAGATGATCGAAGGCCGGAAGCGCGACCACGTTCACGTCGTTGGTCCAGATAGGTTGCCCTTCGAGCGTCAGAGAGCCCGGCACATAGGTGTGGTCGTAGGTGATCGCGAGTTTCATCTCGTTCACGCAGAAGTTTCCGGCCTCGTCCTTCATCTTCACGGTGAGTCTCTTGACTCCCTCGCCAGGAGATAAACCGACGACCGCGTCCAGCGTATCCGTAAAACTTATATAACCCTTCTCCTGATCCACATCGCCCGTGATCTTGTAAAAGAGCGGGCCATCATTATCGGCCTGCAGCCGGATCCGTATGCTTCCTGTCGCCGTCTTAAGAGCGACAGGCGTCGCCTTGCAGTTGGCCGGCGGCTGCGCCTTCTTCAGTATGCTGAGTTCGGTCGCCACGCTCAGAGCGCCGAAGATATTGCGATACCTCACCTTCACGGTCTTCATCCCGTCGCCGGGCCCGAGTTTGATCAGCACCTGGTCGTCCTTGGGAATCGGATAAAAACTTCCGTCGGCCACGGTGGGATCCAAGTCTCCCGCCACCCAGGCCTCCTGCGTGTTCTTCCCGCGGCTGGCGGGAAAAACGAGATAGACATAATCATCGGAACTGGCGGTCTCCGAAAAATAAGGCTCCGGCTTCGGCGGGATCTCGCCGCTCGATTTCCAGGTCAGGGTATCCGCGATGTAAGGCTTATCATCCTCCTGATAAAGCGTGACCTTAACGTCGACCTGCCCGAAGTCGTCCGCGGTAAGCTCCGTACGCTCCTTAAAATCCTGGATGACATCGAAGGGAACGTCGGCGACGTAACCCGTCCCGGAGAGGCTGAACTTAGGCTTGAAATCGCCGGCTTCGAGGCGCAGGGCGTTGCTCGTCGTGCCGGTCGCGGCCTGCTCGAGGTAATACTTCACGCTGGGCTGCACGTTATGGCTGTCGCTTCCGCAGGCGGCGAGGAGGACGAGCGGCAGGAAAAGCCAAAGGCCGCGGAGATCGAAACCTCGCGGCCATGGTTTTATCCTCATCGATCGTCCTACGGTGTTCACGGGCTGTCGTTGCTCTGCGTGATGGTCGTGACCTCGACGTTGAAATAGAGATACGAGGGGCCGGATTTCAGCACGAGCAGCATGTGCGGGTGCTGGTCGATCGGCAGCGTGCCGGGCATGACCATCACGTCCGCGTCCCCGTGATCGGCGGTGATGAAGCCGCCGTTGGTCAGGGCGGGCGTACCGCCGCCGGCGACGAACGCGTTCGAGGTCATATCCACGGTTTTGCCGCCGCTCGCCGCGGTCATGATGTTATCGAGATCGGTCTGGGTCGGGTCGCCGGAATAAGTATTCTCGGCGAGCGTGAAATGCAGGGAATCGAGGCGCACGTCGTAGCACTGGATATCCTGGCCCGTGCTGGTCACGGCCTGGCCGTTGCATTCCAGCTGGAAGCGGAACTCGCCGTTGCCGCTCGCGGTGATGCCGACGAACGACACTTGATTGATGCGGAAGTTCGGGGCCGCCTGACCGTTTACGGACAGGGTCTGCGATTTACGGACCACGGCCTCGCCTATGGTTTCGGTCGCGCCTTTCGTCGTCTCCGAGAACTGGTAGTGGATCGTCCCGCCCGCCGTCACCGGGTTGGAAACCGTCGTTATCACTTCGACCTTCAGCTCGTCCGCAGGGCTCGCGCCCACGACTTCGAACACCGCGGTATCGCCGGCCGCCCAGCTCGTAAACGTGTGGCCGGCCTTAGGCGTGTAGACGTTGCCGTTCAATGTGAAGGTCGTGAGTTTCACGACGCAGTTGCGGTCGAATTCGTAAAGTTCGAGGTAAGTCTTGGTTTCGTCGACGGTCGTGGTCTGAGTCGAAGCGCAGCCCGACAAGGTCATTTGAAAGGCGGTCGCGTCCGCCGCGAGCCTCAGGGAAGCCGAACCGTCGAGGACGGCGTCGTAGGTGAAGGTCCTTCGGCCCGGAACGGTCCCGCCAGCGGTCTCTGCACCAGGATCCTCCGCATACTGCACCTTCTTCTCCTGATTGCACGCGCCGAAGGCGAGCGCAAGGACGAGCGGCCAAAGTCTGGTGAAACGCATAGATGCTCCTAGGGCTTCTTTACTTAAGTAAGAGGATCGGCAGAATTACCCGATATGTGAGGGATTGAAGACTTTTCCCATTCATTATCGATGATTACAATTAATTTTAGACATCCGTAACGGGTCTGATTTCAGTAGGGAAGAGCTGCCTAGTAAGAATTCGGAAGAAAGGACGATACCGCGAGCAGGCCCCTAACGTGAGGACTTAACGCAGCGTGTTCAACTCTTGGAAAGCCCGGTCGTTGAAATTCTCCCTGATCGTGTCGGGAGCGTTCAGCATGGCGACGCCTGGCGAAGCGCGCATCGCGCCGACCCTGGGCGTGGGCGGAGCCGTGGGCACGCTCAAGAACGAGACGGAGACCAACAAGCTGCAGGGTTATTCGTTCCGCCTCGACCTCAGCTGGCAACCGGAGTTCGGCGGCAAGCTCAGGCCCCTCGCGCTCGGTTTCACGGGCGAGCAGCTCAAGCTGAGCTACACCGAGGACAGCATTAAAAAAGCGTCGACCTACAACCTGATCGGCCCGCATCTCGGCCTCTTCCTCATGACCGGCGAACGCTTCAGCCTGGAGCTGCGCGGCGCCTATTATCCTTCCGCGGCGCTGACCACGCTCGCGGACAACGCGGTTCGACTCAACGGTTCGGCGTTCGGTTATTCGACCTGGCAGATGCTCTCGGGCGAGGCGGCCACGGAAGGGCGGCTCAACTTCCATTACGATAAGGCGGACGGCCAGTTTAATAAGAAAAACCGCCTGAGGACCGGCGTGGGAGTGAGTTGCATCACCGAAACCCTCACCAAGGCCAAGACCGAGATTTCGACGTCCAAAGAAGCCATAACCCCCGCCGAGACCACGACCGTGACAACGATCAAAACGAAGCTCACGGTCATCTCCGTGGATTTCTATCTCGGTCTGACCTTTTAATTTTCCGCTGACGCCTTTAGCATGGGTCTAGCCTCGGGTTCGAGGAGGTAAAACCATTTTCACGACGGAGATATCCCATGCCCGCGCGTATACAGCTCTATTCGATGCCGACACCCAACGGTCAGAAGGCCGGCATCGCACTCGAAGAAATGGGCCTGCCCTACGATGCGCATAAGATCGATATAACCAAGGGCGATCAGCACAAGCCGGAGTTCATCAAGATCAACCCGAACTCGAAGATCCCGGCCATCGTCGATCCCGAGTCGGCCGACGGCAAACCGCTCGCCATCATGGAATCCGGCGCGATCCTCATCTATCTCGCGGAGAAGTCCGGCAAGTTCCTCAGCACCGATCCCCGCCTGCGCAGCGAGACTTTGCAATGGCTCTTCTTTCAGGTCGGCGGCGTCGGCCCGATGTTCGGGCAGTTCGGGCACTTCTTCAAACACGCCGCGGACAAGTGCGACCATCCTTATCCCAAACAGCGCTATACGGATGAGGTGAAACGCCTGCTCGGCGTCCTGAACAATCGCCTGGAAGGCCGTGAATTCCTGGTGGGGGATGAGTATTCGATCGCGGACATGGCGACCGTTCCGTGGGTCAATGCCCTGTCGCAGTTTTATCAGGCGGAAGATGTCTTGGGGCTGAAGAATTTCGGGCCTGTCCAGGCCTGGGCCAAACGCGTGAGTGAGAGGCCCAAGACCGCGGCGGGCATGAAGGTCTGCAGTTGAGCCTTATTTTCCGTGGCACTTTTTGAATTTGTCGCCGGAACCGCAGGGACAGGGATCGTTGCGGCCGACCTTGGGCTGCACGCGGACGAACGGATCATGGCTGTGATGATGGCCATGATTGCAGTTCGGACCGTGTACGTGTCCCGGTTCGCTGTGATCCTCTTCATGCTCATGAGTCGAAGTATTTTGCGTCGTGTTGTCCATGGTGATCTCCCCTAGGCTAAGCCCTCGTAAATAGCGAATTTGACGTTTTTTCGCAAAGCGATTAGCATCATGGTTTTCCGGGTAAACACAGGAGTTATGACATGCGCATACTATCTAGACTGAAACTCGCTTTCCTCTTGGCTCTCGCCCCTATGGTCGCTGGTCAGGCGCGTGCGGCTGACAAAATCGCTAGCGTAAAAGTCAGCATCGACGATGCTGAATTGCAAAAGAAAGATGCCGGGATCCGTACCCTTTTCATCATCGTTTACGATGCGGATAGCCCTCGTCCTATGCCATATGGAGCTATGAAAGTCACTCTGAAGGATGACGCCAAAGGTTCGTTCTACTCGGGTGACCTCACGACTGAAAATGTGCAGACCATGGGTGGCGGAGCGGTGCCCAAGAATATCCGTCTCAAGGCCCGCCTCGACAAAGACGGCTCGGCTGGCATGGACAGCCCAGGCGACCTCGTCGGCCTGGTGGAGAAAGTCAAGGCCGGCGATAAGACTGAAATCAAGATCAACAAAGCGATCTGATTGTTGACTCGACTGTCAAAGCATTGAGCTGCATGGGGTTCATCTAGAGTTCATCTGCAAGCGATAGCGTCGCTTATTTGGACTCAGGAGCCCCACTCATGAAATACCCCGTCCCGACCCTATACCGCCTCTTTTTTCCCTTTTTTATATTGTCCTGCTACTCCGGCATCGCGCAGGCCGAAGATAAACTCGGGCTCTCCTTGCTCGATATTCCCCAGATCACGGAGCGCCAGGCGCTTGGGATTTATTATGCGCATGGAAAGCTCTACGACGAACCCCTCTTCCATGTGCTGGACGAAGCGCAGATCGAATTTAAGTTCTTCCCTTCGGTCGAGCTCGAAGAAGGCAACGAACCGCCGCACAACAGCCATCTCAGGACGCTCCGCGACAGGCTGGGCCAACACACCTTAACTCATCTCGACATCTCGCCGAACGTAGCGACGTGTTTCGGAACACGTTTCGTCTGTCTCGGTTTCACGCCTATCTCCGCCAACATCTTCGCTAGGCCGAACCATCTCCAATCCTATTTCTCTTCGGCCGTGACGCTCGATTTAAAATATTGGGCTTCGAACGAGGACTTCTGGTTCCTCTCTGGCGAGATCAAGACTTTTTTCGATAAAAATCTCGTGAAAACTGTTAAGGAAGAGACGGCGATTTTGACCTTGGGCCGTAGTCTCTAAATCATTTCTCAAGCTTTGGAAGGCATTATGAGACTTCTCGTCATCGAAGATCAGGGATTGATAGGCAAGGCTCTGGAGAAGGGTTTGGTCGAAGAAGGCTATGCGGTGGACTGGGCCACCAACCTCGTCGACGGCCTCCATCTCTGTCGCGAAATCGAATACGATACTTTGATTCTCGATATTATGTTGCCGGATGGTTCGGGATATGATTTGCTCGTCGAACTAAGATCCTTGCAGAAGCAAACGCCGGTGATCATCCTGTCCGCGAAAGACACCCTTTCGGACAAAACGGCCGCTTATAAGCTCGGAACCGACGATTACATGACCAAACCTTTTGTCTTTGAGGAATTGCTCCTACGGATAGGCGCTCTCATTAGACGAAAATACCAAGTCTATGGTCACATACTCGAAGTGAACGGGTTGAAGCTCGATCTCACGGCCCGAGTCGCTCGGGTCAACGGCATGATGCTGACGCTCACGGCGAAGGAGTTCGCCGTCCTGGAGCTGTTCCTGCTGAAACGGGCCAAGGTGCTCTCGCGCACGAAGATAGCGGAGCACATCTACGCCGAGACCGTCGAGCAGGAAAGCAACGTGATCGACGTCTTCATCAACAGGCTGAGGCGGAAGCTGGAAAAGGCCGGCCTGCCGCAACTCATAGAAACCATACGGGGCGAAGGTTACATTATTCGATGAAAGATCTGCGTCTATCCACCAAAATCCTTCTCGCGAGCGGCCTCACCTTCGGCGGCTTCTTCCTCCTGGTGCTGATCTTCTTTTATCAAGCCGAACGGAAGCTGTCGGAGAAGGAGATGGACAGGCTGCTGCAGGCCGAAGCCTTCTCGCTCGCGTCGCTGGTGAATATCGATGCCCACGGCGACCTCGACTTCGAGTTCGCCAAGGATTTCCTCTCCCAATACCAATCGCTCAAGCGCTCCAGCTTCTTCCGTTTCCTCGTGCCCGAATCCCAGACTCCCCTGCGCGAAAGCCCCTCGGCGCCTCTCGCGAGCTGCGAGAACGAGCAGCCCTTCCGCTTCGAGAGCCTGGGCGGCAAGCATTATCGTGTCCATTCCCATCTTTTCCGCGTGATGCCGGAAGCCGGGACGGAGCATCTTTCGGGCGTAAAGCAGGGGCCGCTCCTCTGCCTCGTCATCGGCACCGACACCGCGCCTTACAGCGCGCTCGTCACCTCGACCCTCGCCTCGACCTTGCCTTTTCTGATCGGTTCGCTCCTCGCGTTCCTCTTCATCCTTTACCGCCTGCTGAAGCGGTTCACCGCGGATCTCGGTTCGCTTACCCAAGCGCTCGAAGCGAACGATTTCAGTTCAAGCCGCTCGTTCCCTTCGCTGCCGGAACCGACGACTCGCGAAGTCCGGGCCGTGGTCGATCAGCTCAGCCGGCTTCATCAGAACGCCTCCCAGGTGTATAAGGATATGATCCTGTTCATCGCCCGCGCCGCGCATCAGCTCAAGACGCCGGTCACGGCCATCCAAGCGACGCTGGAGGTCCTGCTGAGGCGCGATCGATCGCGCGACGAACTCATCCACGGCCTCGACGACCTCTACCTCGGCGTCAAACAGATGAGCCGTCTCACGCAAAAACTCATAGCCTCGGCCCGCATCCGCTTCGACGGGCAGATAGAGACGGTTCCTATCACCCTGGATGTGTTTTTCGGCAAATTATGGTCCGTTCATGCCTATCATGCGAAGACGCGCGGCATAACCCTGACTCGTTACGGCGACAAAGAGACGACCGTGCTCGCCGATGATTATCTCTTGGGCGAGATCTTCGGCAACCTCTTCGAAAACGCCATCCTCTATTCCAAGGCCAATAC
>JASLCY010000031.1 GCA_030151925.1 Oligoflexus sp. | reverse complement strand
CCTTGCCGTTTAAGAAGGGCTGGCCTTCGGTCACGTCCTCGAGGCCGGCGAGCATGCGAAGGGTCGTGGTCTTGCCGCAGCCCGAAGGACCGAGAAGGAAATGGAGCGCTCCCTTCTCAATCGTCAAATTGAGGTCGTGGACAGCCGTGACTTGGCCGTAACGCTTGTAGACACCTTTAAATACGACTTCCATAACTCTCTCGCGTTCGTTGGCTGATCGGATTTACTGCAGCAGGTTCTTGTACTTGGTCTTGGCGAAGGTCACCCAAGCGTTGATCGTCTGGTTCCTGAAGACCTCGTCGTCCCATCTCTCGCTGATCTTGTAGAACTCTGCTTCGGTGAGCGGAAGCTTGGCGAATTCCATGAGTTTGGCCTGATCCGGCTTTTTATTGCGGAGGATCTTTTTCCAGGCCTTCTTGAGGTCGGCGTGAGTATCGACCAGCAGCGCGCCGGTCAGGTCGTTGAACACGCGTTGCAGCTTCGCGGCCTTCTCGAGGTCGAGACGGATGAAGCCTTTCTGCGTGAAGGGGTTCATATTATAGATACGTTTGCCTTCGGTTTCCGCATAAGCCTTGGTGTTGACCGCCATGCGGCCGAGCGAGGAGGACTTCGGTCCGCCCGGGACGCCCTTGGGCAGGAGCAGCAGCTTCTGGCCTTCCGCCGACAGCACGAAATCGACGAAGCGCTCCGCGACGACGCGATTCGGGGCGCCCCTCACGATCGCGATAGGATCGGGATCGAGCACCGCCTGGCCTTGCGGCAGGGCGAAGCCGAGGTTTTCCGGACCGAGGTCGCCGATCTTCGCGAGGGCGTAGAAGTCGATCGCCATCGCCACCGACGCATCGCCCGCCACCACCGCTTTGATCGGATCGCTGGACGAATGCGTGAAGGAGCGCGTATTGCCCGCGAGCTCGTGGAGGAGGAGCCAGCCCTTGTCCCAGCCTTCGGTCTGCAGGATGATCGCGTTCATCGTATTCGCCGAACCCGAGCGCCTCGGATCGGTGGCGCTGATGTCGCCGAGGAATCTATCGCTGGCGAGGTCGCTGAAGGCCTTGGGCTCCGGCGTGCCGTCGAACTTGAAGATCTTCTTGTTGTAGAACATGCCGAAGGACGAGCAGGCCGCGGCGTACCAGGTATGGGATTTATCGTAGAACGGGACGCCGGCGGCGGATTCGGGAACCTGGGCCTTGAGGTCCTTGGGAAGTTCGTAGGGCGCGAGGTAGTTCTCTTTCTCGAGATCGAGGAACGTGCCGCTGCCGCCGCCCCAGAAGATGTCGACGCCGGACGACTTGTTGCCGTTGCCGAACTTCGCCCGGAGGAAACGCACGTCGTCCGAGGTACCGCCCTGATCGAGCCAATCGACCTGGACTTCAGCATGGTATTTGTTTTTGTAATATTCGACGAAGGCGGGGACGTATTCTTCTTGGATGGACTTACGGTGCGGAGAGAGGATGACTAGCGAGTCCTTCGCGAACGCTGGGACTGCGGCGAAGATGAGCCCCAGAGCTAATAAACCTTTTCTCATAGGAAGTCCTTTCGTTGCGCGCGAGGCCCGGCGAATGGCCTCAGGAAACAGGGCTTTCAAAGTGCAATTTGGTAGTGCTTAAGGCCAAAAAATGCAAGTACTTTATTTGCTTGCCGCTGTTTCAAGGCCTTGACTGCCTTGTCCTTTCAGGTGCCGCTCGCGCGGAAGGCCGGCCCTATAGCACCGAGCGATAGTATGAGCTGCGGAACGGGCGAGATCCCCGGTCAACTTTTGATCGAGAGCGCTCAGAGCCGCAACTTTTTGCGCCCGATAGTCCTTGTCCTTGACCAGCCGCTGGAGTTCGGCGGCCAGATCTTCCGCCGTGAAATCCTGGATAAATTCCCGCACGAGGTCGTAGCCCGCGACTAGATTGACGAGGCTAATATGCGACAACTTCACATAGCGCTTCGCAATTTGAAAACTCACGTTATTCATGACGTAAGCCACGGTCATCGGAGTCAGGGTGAGCGCGCATTCGAGCGTCGCGGTCCCCGATGTCACCACCGCGGCATCGCTGCATTTCATCAGATGAATGCTATGGCCTTGCACGAGCGTGGTGTCGCCGAGATGAAAGACCTTAAGCCCATCGCTCAGGATATGCGGCTCGGGCAGAGTCACGCCGAGCTGCTGCGCGAAGAGATCGAGGGGAAGACTAGGCGCGGCCGAAAGCACATAACGCAGCTCCGGGTCTCTCTTGCGCAGGACTTCGCGCGCGGCCAGCATGCGAGGCACGAGACGCTGGATCTCGCTGCGGCGGCTGCCCGGGAAAAAACCCACGATCGGGCCGGCGCCCAGGCCGAAACGTGAACGATCATGCGAAGCCTTCGCCGCCCGATCGACCTGCGGAGTCCCCACGTAGGTGTAGTTCACGGCGCGCTCGCGGAAGAAGTTCGCTTCGAAAGGCATGATGCCGAGCACTTCGTCGGTCGACTTCTTCAGCTTCTTCGTGCGTTTCTCGCCCCAGGCCCAGAGCTGCGGCGCCACGTATTGGAAGACGAACACGCCCCTGAGCTTGAGCTCGTCGCCGAGCCGCAGATGGAAGCCGGGATAGTCGACGAGGATCGCGAAGTCGGGTTTGCGCCGGTCGATCTCCTCCAGCAGCGAGAATTCGAGCCGTTTGATGTAGGACAGGTGTTTGAGGACTTCGACGAAGCCCATGACCGAGAGTTCCTCGATGCCGAAGAGCTCCTCGCAGCCGGCGGCGCGCATACGATCCCCGCAGATGCCGAAGAATTCCGCATCGGGCATCTCGATCTTCAGGGCGTCGAGCAATTCGCCGGCGAGCAGATCGCCCGAGGGTTCGCCCGCGGCGACGAAGACTTTCACCGCCATCTCAATGCCCCTCGCGGATAGCGTGGAAAGGCAGCACATGGGCCTTGCCGACCTGCGCTTCCGCCTGCTCCACGAGGGCGACGGATTCTATGAGCTCGTCGCCCACCGCCAGAACGTGCGATTCGCCGCGCAGATAGCGGTGCAGCTGATCGAGCTGCTCCTTGAGGGATTCTTTCGGAATCACGGGCACGAACGCGGAATCGAAGCCGGGCGTCTCGGCTTTCCAGGGCAGATCCCCGAGGCTCGTGGCCTTCGCCTTCAGATTCGGACCGATGACCTCGCAGGTCTGGGCGATGTAATCCACGAGGCAAAGCCCCTCGCTGCCCGTGACGCGGATCGAGCGAAGGCGCTGCGGCGTCAGCCAGTTCACATGCACCGTTCCCGTCACGCCCTGCTGCGAGCGTACGGAGATCTCCGCCGCATCGAAGATGCCGCTCGTCTGCGTGCTGTGCCCGACGCCATGGACGATCTGCAGCGGTCCGAGGAGCATGCGGAAGAGGTCGAGCTCATGGACGCCGAGATCCAGGATCACGTTGTTGCCCGGCTTCACGTTGCGGGGAAAGCCGCCCGCGCGCAGGCCGTTCAAATGCACGAGGCGCCCGAGGATGCCGCTCGCCACGACTTTGCGCAGGGCGCTCACCACGGGATTGCAGCGTTCGATATTGCCGACCGCGAGCTTCAGGTCGCGGCTCCTGGCCAGCTCCACCAGCTCACGCGCCTGGGCTTCGGTGCTGGCCGCGGGTTTTTCGACGAAGACGTGGTGGTTGCGTTTGAGCAGTCCGGCGACGAGCGAATAATGCAGCTCCGTGGGAGCCGCGACGACCGCGAGCTCGAAGTCCAGGTCATCCGGCAGGTGTTTATGCAGGGGCACCGGCCGAGCCGTCTCCGGGAGACTCTCCGTCACGGGATCGATGACCGCGACGAGATCGATTCGCGGATCCTCTTGCAGGACGCGCAGGTGATTGCGTCCCATGTGACCTAAACCGAAAAGACAGGTGCGAATCTGTGCCATGCCGAAGACCCTTCTCGAACCGTGAAATAGGCGTTGAGGTCGGTTAAGATAGCTTTTTTAGAAGGGAAAAGACAGCAAAAAGGCTGCACGAAGCGGAAGTCAGATTTTGCGGAGAACCGCCGCGTAGAGCGTGTCCGCATCGTGCTGCGGAAGGCCGTGGAGGCCTTCCCGCTCAAGCTGCAAACCGAATCTCTCGCGCAGCGCGCGGACGACGTCCTCGTTCTCTTCCGGAAACCAGCTGCAGGTTGCATAGACGAGGGTGCCGCCTTTTTTCAAGGCCGGCAGAACTTTTTCCACGATGCCACATTGAAGTTGATGCAAGTCCTTCACTGTCACGCTTGACACCCGCAACCGACCGTCCGGGCTGCGGCGCCACGTTCCCGATCCCGAGCAGGGGGCGTCGACGACGATCAGGTCGAAGCCCTGTTCGGCCGCGCGAGGTTTTTCGACAGCCGCGCGGCCGTCCCAGCGCAGGGTATGGATGTTGCGCAGCTTCGCGCGCTCGGCGCGTTTTTGCACTTCGGCGGCTTTATAGGCTCGCACGTCCGACGCGTAGATCTGCGCGTCGGGATGCAGCGCGGCGAGCTGCAGGCTTTTGCCGCCGCCTCCCGCGCAGGCGTCCCAGACTTTGGCGCCGCGGGGCAGTTCCAGCGAAGCCATGAGCTCCTGGGAACCGTAGTCCTGGATCTCGGCCCAGCCGTCCTCGATGATAGGCGTGGTCTGCAAGGGGATGGATTTCTCGCTCAGGACCTTGATCGCCAGGCCCCGGACCTCGACCGTGCTCGCTACCGGCAGCTGCTCGAGCGCCGCGAGTATCCGCGGAATCGAAGCTTCGGAACGAGCCCGCAGCCAGAGCGGAGCCCTCGTGTTCTGCTGGGCGAGGAAACGCGTGAGATCTTCGGGCGTCCAGCGCGAAAGCTCGGCCCGCCGCTCCAGGCGCGGTCCGAACCAGGACGCGAGGCCGGCGCTCGCCAGGCCTTCGGAAGGGATCTCGGCCGCCGCCAGCCTCGCGAAAAAATCCTGCGCGGAGAGCGTCCGCAGAAAACTCCAGAACGCGGTCGGCTCGAGATCCCGCGCCTCGTGAGCGAAAGCCGGCATGGCCCACCGCACGGCCGTGAAAAGGGCCTCGGCATACCAGCGCCGGTCTTTTGAACCGAAGCGCCGGTCGAGCTTCAACCTCTGCGCGACCCAACGATCGAGCTGCGGCATCGCCTCTTCGGCGATGAGGTCGGTCCAGAGGCGATAAAGATGAGGCGTGCGCGGTGAAGCGATGAGGGCCGGGCGATCCATTTCGATTCTCCGGCTCAGTGCAAACGCGTGGATTCGAGCGTATGGCGATCGCGGCCCCGGAAGGTCACGGCGATAAGGGTCTTGGTTTCGTCGCTGGGGTTATGGATGGTCAGGCGCTCGCCGTAGGGCAGAGCCGAGCCCGCCGGCAGGGATTTGCCGAGCACGGTGAAACCGGTGGATTCGGTGAGGATCGCGAGGCCGTCGAAGCCGATGCTGGTGACGACTTCGCTGCGCGGGTCGACCGTCCAGCGTTCGAGCACCGCTTCCGGCACCTGGAACAGTATGGGCGAAGTCCCCGCGACGTCCAGCGTCCGGTCCTGCTTATCGCGGAAAATGCGGACCGCGGGTTCACTCAGCCCGCCGAGCGCCTCCGGCTTGCGGATCTCGATATCGACCGCCTGGATCAGCGCCTGCTCGCCGGGCGCGGGCGTCAGCAAGAAGACCGCCAGGGCCTCCGCCGCGCTCTCGAGGAGGCGGAAACGCGAATGCATGAGGATGAAGGCCACCTGTTTCGCGACGAGGGAATAGTCGACGGTGCGAGAGAGGATGCCGCTCAAGGCCGCGGGCGCGGTATCGAGATAGAGCCGCAGATCGATCTTGAGCAGCTGCGGGCGGATCTTCTCCTCGGGATGAACTCCGATTACGCAATGCACGGCGAGATCCCTGAGGGTGATCGTATCGAGGGGACGCCCCGTAACCTGAGATAACACTTGCATATTGAGTTCCTCCGCGGGGCCTTTTTATTACGTCTGGCGCCACTTGTCCACGCTGGGTTAAGAATGTTTCTTTTTTTACCCCCGCATGGTATTTTCCGGCCCCGTGCAGGTTGGATCCGGAGGAAAGTCATGAAAATAGTTTCGGCGGACTTGAAGCTAAGTAGCCAAAATGACAATATTTTTGCGGGCCGTCATTATCCTAGGCCCTTCGCCTTCAACCATGAAGTCGCCGCGGTCTTCGACGATATGGTGCAAAGATCCATCCCCCTCTACAAGGACGTCACGCGTTTCACCGCCGACTGGATCGTCCATTTCTACCAGGCGGGCACGGCCATCGTCGATATCGGCTGCTCGACCGGCACGACCACGCACCACATCGCGCAGAAGCTCGAGACGCCCGCGCATTTCGTGGCGATCGACAATTCCCCGGCGATGATCGCCAAGGCGGAAGACAAGCTCGCCGACCTTCCGAACCGCCACGAACTCACGCTGATCTGCAACGATGTGATGGCCGTGAGCATCCCGCGCGCCTCGGCCGTGGTGATCAACTACACCTTGCAGTTCCTGCCCGTCGCGCAGCGCCGCCTGCTCCTGCAGAGGATCAACGAGGCGCTGGTCCCCGGCGGCGTGCTCCTCATCAGCGAGAAGGTGCGCATGAGCTCGCCGGCGTTCCACGAACTCAGCACGAACCTCTACGAGGCCTTCAAGGGCCGGCAGGGCTACAGCCGCACCGAGATCGAGAAGAAGAAGGAGGCGCTGGAAAACGTGCTGGTCCCCTTCACCGAGGACGAGCATAGGGAGCTCCTGCAAGCCACCGGCTTCAGGCACGTCGAGTCGGTGATGAAATGGAATAACTTCGCGACCCTCGTCGCTATGAAAGGTCCCTGAGCCGTGCGTCCCGTCTGGTTCGACGATCTAAGCCCCAAGGCCGACGCGGAAGCTCTGCTCGCCCTTCGCCAGGACGTTCGGCGCAAGCTCGACGATCCGCGTTGGGCGCCGTGGCGCGAGGCCGCGAGCCTGGTCGCGGACTTTCCCGCGAAGGATTTTTCCGTGCAGGACGGGGCGGTCGTCATCGGTCGTCCGGATGAGCTCGACGCCGCGCGGAAGCTCGCGCTGAAACAGGCCCTCGATGCCTTCCGGCCCTGGAAAAAAGGGCCTTTTACCATCTACGGCCAGGCGATCGACAGCGAGTGGCGCTCGGATATGAAATGGTCGCGCGTCCTCCCCCGCCTCGGCTCCATCCAGGGCGAGGTGATCGCCGACATCGGTTGCCACAACGGTTACTTCATGTACCGCATGCTCGAGAGCGGAGCGAAGACCGTGGTGGGCTTCGAGCCGGTGCCGGTCCACTACTTCAACTATCAGCTGCTGCAGACCCTGGCGCCGACGCCGTCCGCGGCTTTCGAACTCTTCGGCGTCGAGCAGATCGATCATTTCCCCGAAACCTTCGACACGATCTTCTGCATGGGCATCCTCTACCATCACACGGATCCCGTCGGGCTCCTGAGGAAGATGCGCAGCGCCCTGCGGCCCAAGGGACGCGTGATCATCGATTGCCAAGGCATCGCCGGCGCGGATCCCGTGGCCCTCACGCCCTCCGGCCGCTACGCGGGCGCGGGCGGCGTGTGGTTCCTCCCGACCTTGAGCTGCCTGCAGAACTGGATCCGGCGCGCCGGCTACGGCCAGCAGGAAGTCTTATATTCCGCTCCCCTCTCGACCGACGAACAGAGAGCCACCGACTGGGCTGAAGTCAAAAGCCTCGCCGACTTCCTCGATCCGGAAGACCCGTCCCTGACTCGGGAAGGTTATCCGGCCCCCTATCGCCACTTCATCTCCGCCCGACTTTAATACCTTCTGTATAGAATTTCATTTCGCTAGTCGTTTCCGGCCATTATGAATTCCGTTTGAAGCGCGGCTTAAGAATAAAAGCACAGATTCCGAAAAGCCGGGAGCGATCCTAACGGTTTAACGAGGCACGTCTATGATGAAACGCATCACTTCGAGTCTACTCGTCTTCTGTATGACCCTGGGCCTAGGCGCGGGTTGTAAGCCTGTCGGGGAAGACGGCGAAGTCAGCACCACCGCGACCGGTGGCTACCAGGAGATCACCGCGGGCGATCACCTGATCTGGAGCCTCGCGACCTATCTGAAGAAAGGCGTCAGCGCCGACGAGAAGAAACTCGCCAAGCACATCGGCGTGAGCGGCAAAGAGCTCTTCTTCTCGTCCAAATCGGATCCGCTCTATCCGAAGGTCTCAGCTGCAGAGACGAAGAACGGCCAAGCGGCGGGCGTGAAGGCCTCGGTGAAGGCCTTCATGGCGAAGGAAAAACTTCGCCTGGCCACCAACCTCGAGGTCTCGACCTCGGCGAACCTCAAGGTCGTCGCTACCTGGTGGATGGACGTCGTCGCGTTGACCAAACGCCTGACCCTCAACGGCAACCATACCGTGGAATTCACCGCCCAGGCGGCGTTGACCGATTCGGACGCCAACGTCAAACCCTCGATCAACGCGGGCATCAAAGCCTTCGGCGTCGACCTCAAGTCCTATACGGCGACGACCTCCAAGCCTATGCAGGTGCAGGTTCCCATGCCGAAGCTCGAGGCCAGCCCCATTATCTACGGCGTGCCGGAAGCCGGTTTCACCGCGGAGATCGGCTTGAAGCCGGTCGTGAAGTTCAGCCTCGACCTCGACGTACGCGTGAAGCATATCCTCTCCATGACGCTCATCCCCCATGCGAGCGTCGTGGCCCACATCGGTGCGGGCGCCAAGGCTTCGAAGGCCCTGACCGCCAAGGCGCTGGGTGAGCTCGACATCGTCGCCGGCGAATGGCCGTTCAGCCTGTCGATCGGCGGCAGCAAGAGCCAGAACCTTCTCTACGGCGGCGCAACCTACGACGGCCAGAACTTCCAAGCCCTCAAAGGCCGCCTCGTGCTGGTCGCGAAAGTCGGCGCGATCGATGGCGTGCTGCCCCTCGGCCTCGATAAATACCTCTGGATGGGCATCCAGGCGCTCTTCAAGAAAGCCGGCATCAGCCTGCCGAACATCTATAAGGAATGGGAATTCCGTCACGTGATTTGGGAGTCTCCGCCCCTCGTGCTCAAGAAGAGCCCAGGCTACGCGGGCAAGGCCTTCTATAAGATCTTCAACAACGCCGACGGCTCGAAGTGCAAAGTCGCCCAGGCGGTCGTGCAGAACCACCTCGCGGCGCTCAAAAAAGATGCGGCCGGCGACTCGACCTCTCTCAAGGAAGTGAGCAACAGCATCACTGCGCTCCTGACCAAGGTCGACACGAAGATCAAGGCCGGCTGCAAGGCGACAGGCGCCGCCGCTCCGAAGAAATAAGGGCCTCGGCCCCGCGAGGAAGAGCCCCTAGCCTAAAGGCCGGGGGCTTTTTCGTTATCGCAGCCTCATCAAAAGATGTTATTATTCCTTCATCATTTTAGATCTTAATCCGTCTGGGGAATGGTAGATGAAAAAGTCGCTCCGCATTGCAGCTGCTCTCGTCCTCCTGGTGATTGTCGGAGCCTTGGGCTTCTTTCTAGCGGGCAGGAAGAATGGTGGTTCTTCGATCGAAGCGGGTACCGAGCAGATACCGGCCGCGCATGAAGCGGAGTACGCGCTGCATATCGACACCAGGGTCAAGCCTACCGGCGAGGCGGAGAAGACCCTTTTGGACCTCGACGGCGAATTCAAGCAGAGCCGCGAAGAGGACGGCGATTTCCGCA
>JASLCY010000024.1 GCA_030151925.1 Oligoflexus sp. | reverse complement strand
CTGGCTCATGAAGCGCTGGATCTTACGAGCGCGCGCCACGGTGAGTTTGTCTTCTTCGGAGAGTTCGTCCATGCCGAGGATCGCGATGATGTCGAGGAGCTCTTTGTAGCGCTGGAGGATCGATTGGACCTTACGCGCGACTTGGTAGTGCTCTTCGCCCACGACTTGCGGGTCGAGCATGCGGGAGTTCGATCCCAGCGGATCGACCGCGGGGTAGATGCCGAGCTCGGCGATCTGGCGAGACAATACGGTCGAGGCATCCAAGTGGGCGAAAGTCGTAGCGGGCGCGGGGTCGGTGTAATCGTCCGCCGGTACGTAGATCGCCTGAACCGAGGTGATCGAACCGTTCTTGGTCGTCGTAATACGTTCTTGGAGCTCACCCATCTCGGTCGCGAGAGTCGGCTGGTAACCTACCGCGGAAGGGATACGGCCGAGGAGAGCGGATACTTCCGAACCGGCTTGGGTGAAGCGGAAGATGTTGTCGATGAAGAGGAGAACGTCCTGGTTCTGCTCGTCACGGAAGTATTCGGCGATCGCGAGAGCGGAGAGAGCGACGCGCGCGCGCGCTCCGGGCGGCTCGTTCATCTGGCCGAACACGAGGGCAACCTTGTCCAGAACGCC
Source organism: Oligoflexus sp. (assembly GCA_030151925.1). Lineage (GTDB taxonomy): Bacteria > Bdellovibrionota_B > Oligoflexia > Oligoflexales > Oligoflexaceae > Oligoflexus. The sequence continues at coordinate 2,457 of JASLCY010000024.1, read as the reverse complement.
CGAATCCTTCATCTCATGGTAAAGGTCGTTGCCTTCACGAGTACGCTCGCCTACGCCGCCGAACACCGAGAAACCGCCGTGCTGCTTCGCGATGTTGTTGATGAGTTCGAGGATGATGACGGTCTTGCCTACGCCCGCGCCACCGAAGAGGCCGATCTTACCGCCTTTCGCATAAGGAGCGATGAGGTCGACGACCTTGATGCCGGTTTCGAGGATCTCGGTCTGGCCCGCGAGGTTGGTGAAGTCAGGGGCTTTGCGGTGGATCGGGTAGCGCTTCTCGGCCTTGACCGGGCCCGCTTCGTCGATCGGATCGCCGATAACGTTGAGGATGCGGCCCAGAGCGGCCTTGCCGACCGGAACCGTGATCTGCTCGCCGGTGTCTTTCACGACCACGCCGCGCGCGAGGCCTTCCGTCGAGTCCATCGCGATGGTGCGCACTACGTTTTGGCCCAAGTGCTGGGCGACTTCGAGGACGAGGTTATCTTCTTCGTTCGAGACCAACGGGTTGGTCAAACGGAGAGCGTTGTAGATAGTAGGAAGGACGCCCGAGGAAAACTCGACGTCTACGACCGGTCCCATGACCTGTACGATAGTTCCCGTTTGCATATGGTTACCTCCGATTATTCTGAGTTTAGTTCAAAGCTTCCGCGCCGCTGATGATCTCGATCAACTCTTTGGTGATCGCCGCTTGACGGGCCCGGTTGTACTGCAGGGTCAGCTTCTTGATGACTTCACGAGCGTTGTTCGTCGCGGAATCCATCGCGGTCATGCGCGCGCCGTGCTCGGAAGCTACGGTGCTGAGGACGGCCGCGAAGATGTTCGATACGATCTTGCGCTCGAGGAGTTTGTCCAAAAGCTTGTCGAGGCCCGGCTCGACGATCACGTCCGCGCCGCGTCCGCCTTCGGTCTTCGCCTTCTCAAGCGGGACCGGCAGGAACTGTTCGATCTGCGGGGTCTGGTCCAGGGCCGATTTAAAGTAGGCGTAAGCCACGTACACGTGATCGTAGCCGCCTTCGGTAAACGCTTCGACAGCGTCCCTCACGAGCTCGCGAGCGGTATCGACGGTGACTTTCTCCAATACTTTCTCACGCTGCTGAACCATCGTGATGCCGTATTTCTTACCGAAGAGCGTTGCGCGGCGACCGGCTGCGTAAAGGTCGACCTGAGCGACGCCTTTCGCTTTCTTCTCGCGGATGAACGCAGCGACTGCTTTCGCCATGTTGGAGTTGAGGCCCCCACAAAGACCCCGGTCTGGAGTCAGCATGAGGATCAAAATCTTCTTTTCCTCGTTTTGGCGAAGAAGAGGCGATTTCAAATCAGCTTTGCCGGCCAAGAGCTTCGATACGATGCGATCGAGAGCTTTGGCGTAAGGGCGCGCTGCTTCCGCAGCGTGGCTGGCTCTGGCGAACTTCGCTGCGGACACGAGCTTCATCGCATTGGTAATCTTTTGCGTGCTTTTAACGCTACCAATACGTGTCTTAATGTCCTTCAGACTAGCCATGCGCCTTAAACCCCTTATCGAATCCCGTTACAGCTTCTTTGAGCTCAGCTTCGACGTCGTTCAGCTTCGCGCGCTTGTTGATCTTCTCGACGAGGCCCGCGTGGTGCTGGTTGAGATAGGCGAAGAAGCCTTGCTCCCAATCCTTGATCTTCGAAGTTTCGTAGTTGTCGAGGTAGCCCTTGACGCCGGCGTAGATGATCGCCACCTGATGGCCGGCCGAGAGCGGCTGGTACTGAGCTTGCTTGAGGAGCTCGGTGAGGCGCGCGCCGCGGGCCAGGATCTTCTGGGTCGATGCGTCGAGGTCCGAACCGAACTGGGCGAAAGCGGCGAGCTCGCGGAACTGAGCGAGGTCGAGGCGAAGCGAACCGGCGACCGATTTCATCGCCGGTACCTGAGCGGAACCGCCTACGCGCGAAACCGAGAGGCCCGCGTTCACCGCCGGGCGGATACCGCTGTGGAAGAGGTCCGATTCAAGGAAGATCTGACCGTCGGTGATCGAGATCACGTTGGTCGGGATATAAGCAGAGATATCGCCAGCTTGCGTCTCGATAACAGGGAACGCCGTAAGCGAGCCCGCACCGAGTTCGTCGTTGAGCTTACAGGCGCGCTCGAGGAGGCGGCTGTGAACGTAGAAAACGTCGCCGGGATAAGCTTCGCGTCCTGGAGGACGGCGAAGGAGGAGCGAAAGCTCGCGGTAAGCGACAGCTTGTTTCGAAAGGTCGTCGTAGAAGATTACGGCGTGCTTGCCTTTATCGCGGAAGTATTCCGCCATGCGGCAGCCCGAGTAAGGCGCGAGGAATTGCAGAGGAGCCGGATCGAGGGCCGAGGCGCTGACGACGATGGTGTAATCCATCGCGCCGCCGCGTTTGAGGCGATCCACGACGCCCGCTACGGTCGAAGCCTTCTGGCCGATCGCAACGTAAACGCAGACCACGTCCTGACCTTTTTGGTTGAGG
>JASLCY010000020.1 GCA_030151925.1 Oligoflexus sp. | reverse complement strand
CCCAGAAGTTTGCCCGAGCTGCGGTCACAAAGCCCTCTCTAAAATTATGAGCCTACCCTCCTTTCAGCTGAAAGGCGGCGGGTGGTATTCCGACGCTTACGATGGAAAATCGAATAAAAAGGGCGGCGTTGACGCGAGCCCAAAGTCTGAACCGAGCTCGTCCCCTTCGTCCGGCGAAAGTTCGAGCTCGAGTTCTACCCCGGCCGCGGCCCCCGCGCCGAGCGGCGGCACGCCTTCCAAAGATTAAACCCCTATTTTTTCTGCAAGTTCTCGGTAATCAGGGCTTTGATCTCCTTCAGGGAGATGCTCTGATCCGGGGCGGCGTATATCCTCCGGATGGAAACCGAATCGTTGCTCGCGATGAGATGCGAGTAATCCTCGATCGCGCAGACGCGATGCAGCTGCTGCTCGTCTTTCTTGATGAGGCGGAGATAGTTGCGGCTGCGGCTCTCGCCATGCCTCGGCTGGAAACGCGTCAGGGAATTCTCGGAAGAGATTTCCTGGAACATGACGTTCTTGGCCGCGAGCAGGGTCTTCACCCTATCGACGACCGTAGGCGCGTTCGAATGCGAGCCGCGGGCGATCGTCACCTCGTAGACGCGTTTCCACAGCTTCCTATTGAACAGGAGATCCGCGATCAGGACTTCGGTCTCGGTCCGGGTCGGATCGGGCAACGACTGGGCCGCGAGCCAGAGGGCATTGCCGATATTGTATTCGTCGATCGCCGCGTAGTTCTCGAGGCGCGCGGGCAGGCGCCAGTCGCCGAGCGTGTTGCAGAGGTGCCGCATCATGGCCTCGGCGGCGACCGAGGATTTGTGGAAGTAGAGCTGCAGGTACATCGAATAGCGGGCGCGGAGATAATCCTCGAAAGCCGCGAGGCCCGAGAGGTGGATGGCGATGTGGATCTGGTGATCGACGTCGTCGTAATAGAGGCCGAGCGAATCGAGGATGCGGTCCACGTCGAACACCCCGTAGACCACGCCGCACTCCCGTGAATCCCGCAGGAGGTAATCCATGCGGTCGATGTCGAGCTCGCCGGAGATCAACTCGCGCAAGAGGTGCGAGGTCTGGCTGCTGAGGAGCGGCGAGCCCGCGGCCGGCTGGATCGCGGGATTGATCATCGCGATGACGTCGCGCGGATCGATGATCAGGCGCAGCGTGGGATTCTTCTCGTAGACGTTCTTCAGGATCTTGTCGATGAGCAGGATCGAATAGATCTCGTGGCGAACCTTCACCTGCGAGGGATCGTCGCCGCGCTCGGTGAGGGCCTGGATGCGGTCGTCGATATACTCCTGCAGATAATCCGGGAGATCGCCGTTCGCGTTCTTCACGTCCACCCACGAGGGCATGAAATGCTCGCCGCTGTGGGAGAAGGCCGGGTGCCCGACGTCGTGCAGCAGGGCCGCGAGGCGGAAGGTCTGCAGCGCGTAATCGGATTGGAAGATCTGATCGAGCATCGCGAAGGTCGGCCAGAGGCGGCCGTGTTTCTCCAGCTTGTCCGCGGTGTGCTCGAAAGCCATGAAATCCTGGATATTGGAGACCGTGTGGCGAAGGCGCTCCTGGTTCGTCTGGAGCTTGACCCAGGCGATCGACGCCAAATGCATGACGCCTAACGAATGCTCGAAGCGGGTATGCGTGGCGCCGGGGAATACGTAATGAAGGAAAGCGAGCTGCCGCACGCGGCGCAGGCGTTGGAAGAAGGGGTGGGCGATCACGGCATCTTCAAGCTCGGAGACATCGATCGATCCATGGAGGTTATCGCGGATGCGGCGAACGATGTTCAAAGTCATAGGCGTCTGCTCCCCTGTTGGGCCGTTCAACTCTCCCTATAATAACTGCCCTTTACGTCGGAAAGAAAGGAAAAGCCTCGAAGCTCCATCTCGGCTTTGAGCTCACCCAGCATCAAAAGCGCGGCCAAAGGCCCTCTATAGACCAAAGCCGAATAAATCTGCGCAGCCGAAGCCCCGCGAGCGATTCTTTGGAAGACGTCCTGACCCGTGAGTATTCCGCCGGAAGCGATCAGAGGCAGGCGCCCTTTCGTCACTTCATACGCCCATTCCAAGCAGGCGTTGGCCTGCAGCGCGAGAGGCTGGCCGCTCATGCCGCCCGTCTCGGGTTTTTCCACCCGGTGCGTATTGGTGAGGATGAGGCCTTGAAAGCCCGCAGCGGCGAGGGCTTCGACCAAGGTTTGAAAGTCGCGTCTCGGCATGTCGGGGTCGAGTTTGACCCAGAGTTTGCCTAGATCGGCGCGATGCCGGAAGGCCAGTTCTTTGAGGAATTGTTCGTTCGCTAAACCTCGAAGGCCTGCCGTATTGGGCGAACTGACATTGATAACGAAGTACTTGGCGTAGGGGCGAAAGGCTTCGATGCCCTGACTGTAATCCTCGATCGCGGCCGACACGTCGGTGTCTTTATTTTTGCCGAGGTTCACGCCGAGCGGAATCGGCTCGTGCTTCCAGTTGTGGCGGCGGAGACGATCGGCGACCAGGCCCGAGCCCTGATTGTTGAAACCCATGCGGTTGATGAGCCCCATCTGATCGTCGAGGCGGAAGAGGCGAGGCTTCGGATTGCCGTCTTGGGGGCGCGGCGTGACGGTTCCGACCTCGAGGAACGACAGGCCCATGCGCGCGAAACCTCGCGGGGCTCGCGCGTTTTTATCGAAACCCGCGGCGAGGCCGATCGGATGCGCCAGGTCCCCGATGCCCGGGACCTTCATCGAGAGGCCATCGAGGCCCGAGCCCAAAGCCGGCATGGGAAAGTGTTTTAGAAAATCACGTTCCAGCAGCCACAGCCCGACATCGTGCGCGAGCTCAGCAGGAAGCAATCTCAAAAACGCGGTTCCGAAACGCAAAGTCGAATGAACGGAACGATGACCGGGCAAGGCGGGCTTTGCGGGCATAACGGCACTCTCTTGAGGTGAAAAAGGCGTCATTGTTCACTCTAGTCATATAGGGTGCTATAATAAAGGTAAAGACACATTTCGCGTTCCTCTGCTCCATGCAGCCATTTCCAAGAAAATCTGCTTTTTATCCCAATGGGCCTCGTAGCATAGGCTCTTGAATAAACTTTATCGGCTTAGGATTTACCCCATGTTTATCGACGGTCTCAAAGCGATTCCGGACGACGGCCGCGAGCCGCGTCTTTGGAAATTCCGTAACCCGCAAGGCGCTTACAAACATCTCTGCGTGCTGGGTTGTGATGCGGACGAGGCGGCGCTGATAAAGCAGGCGATCTCCTACGCGCTCTTCGGCGGGAAAAGCCGGCTCAAAAGCGTCCTGCTCGCCCTCACCGACGACAACGGCGACAGCTGGATCTTCGAACGGTCGGAGGCGAGCTGCCGGGTGCTGAAGAACCGTCAACTCCTTGACGCGAGGAGCGACGCGCCGCAACGCGAGCTCTTCGCGGATTACCTCCCGCTCGATCCCAAGGCGAGCTTCTCGTGGACGGAGATGTCGCGCGCCTTCGAACTCAGCGCGACCGGCCTCGACATCATCGCCGAGACCGAGAGCGGCCGGGTGCAGAGGAAGAGCTCCTACGAGCAGGCCACTCTCGAGCGCAGCGCGCAGCTGAAGCAATCGATCGAACGCGTCTGGGGCAAGAACCTCGACTTCGCGCTCTTCGAGAAGCTGCTGCCGGTCGGCGAGGCCTGCTATCGTCGCTACGCCTCGTTCCAGGACCAGAAGAAGACGCTGGGCAAAATCTTCTCGCAGCTCGATCAGCTCGATGCGCAGCTGATGAAGAAGATCGAGCAGGAGCTCGACATCATCGACCAGATCCGCCGCATCGCCGAGCCTCTGATGGCCGCGGGCAAGAGCCCCAAGAACTGGCACGATAAGATGCATCAGGTCGAGCAGGAGAAGCTGCGCGTCGAGACCGAGATCCAGGAGCAGGCGATGCCGATCCCCGAAGGGGAGATCGATTGGGCCCAGGTGCTGCAGGTCCTGACCCGCAGCCTCGCCTGCGATCGCCTGGAAAAGACCGCCCGGGCCAGCCTCGCCGAGGCGAAAGACAAGATCGCTCCGGTCTACGAAGCCCACCGGACCGTCGTCCAAGGCTTCCTCGCGCACGACCAGGAACTGCTCAAGACCTTCGAAGCCTGCCTCTACGAGATCGACGCCTCGCTCCATCGTTCGCTCGAGAATCAGAGAGGGCAGGGCAACATCGCCCATAAGCTGAACAAGCTGCTCGGCTTCAATCCCGCCGAACCCTTGAAGCTCAAGGCTTCTTACGAGCCCGAAGCCGAGGACGGCCTCGCCGACGCCAGGGTGCTCGTGAACCAATGCCTCGGGCACATCGCCCAGCTTTATACCCAACTGGACGAGAGCGCCTCGCAGCACGAAGAGAAGCTCGGCGACTTCCAGGCCCGCTACGACCTCATCGCCGCCGAGTGCCTCAAAGCGAAAGAGCAGTGGGCGACGCTCGCCGCCTCTCTTGGTCTTGATCCCAATACGACCGTAAGTCACTTGATTCTTTCCATTAATCTCTACGGTCAGCTGTCGGCGTTAAGGGCCAAATCACAAAAGCTCGCGGACGATTACGGTGACTACAGAAGCAACGTCCGCAGCCTCGTGACTCTCATCGAGAGCTGGCGAAGCCATACCGGAAGTCAGAAATCGCTCGCGCTCGATCACCCGAACGTGGTCCTCGCCGAGGCCAAGGGCGTGATGAGCTATGCGGACAAGAAACTCGCGCAGGTCAAGAAACTCAGGGCTATCGAGGCCCAGATCGAGGCCTACAGGCTCATGAAGGCCCGCCTCGAGCAGGACGAGGAGAGGGTCGCCCTCAAATGGCAAGCCGCTCTCGAGGAGATCGGCCTGCCCGCCCGTCCCCTGGGGACCGACGACCTCGGCCTCAGCTTCGAGTGGGGGCGCGAGCTCCTGCAGTTCGAGTCCTTGCGCAAGCAGACGCAGAAAGCCCTTAAAAACGAGCATATTTTCGCTGAAAACGTGTTTGATGCGCCGCTCGTCTACTACAGTTGGACCGATACGGCTGTCTCCAACAAGACACGGCTCCAGCTCCTCCAGCTCATCGAGCAATCCCAACCTCACGGCTGGGCCCTTATCCTTTGTAAGGATGAAGCCCTCGTGGACATGATGCAGAAGATGGGGCTGAGCTACGCCCAGCGGGTGGAAGCGAAACCCGCTGCGGACAAGGCTTCTACGCAAGAACCAGCTCGTCCCGCGGCTCCCGCACCAGCCAAACCACTCATCTCCGACAAGGCCCGCAGCGCTCTCGAGATCTTCGCCGCGAAACAGGGCGGCGGACCTCGCTGAACTCTCGCGAAAAAAAATCTTGGGCTCTCCAAGATTTTTTTTCGCTCCTCGAGGGAAGAAATTCCACGAAATCCCGCCCCGAAAATCACGGCATCCGTGAAAATATTTTTATTTGTAACATTTGAAAAACATTGATAAAAATAAAACCTCAAGATTTTCCAAGCGGCTTTTCAAGCATCTTTTTAAGGCCTTGCTCTTTAGTTATCGAAGGCAAGTCCGATAGGAAAAACATTAGGTCGCGGTAGTGCGCATTCTTCTTCTGTGTGATAGACCTATGGTAAGATCGTTTTAAGGCAAGA
>JASLCY010000591.1 GCA_030151925.1 Oligoflexus sp. | reverse complement strand
GTGCCAGAATTCTTTGAGATCGGGGGCCTTGGAGTTTTTCGCGTGCTCTTTCCCGAATGAGGTATAGCCCCTCTGACCTTTAAGGCCTGGGACCTGGTACTTCATCTTTTGTTCGGTGGGGAGCGCGAAGAGCTTTTGGACTTCGGAGTAGGCTTCGGTGATGAGATCGCTGCTCACATTATGATTCGTAAGAGCGAAAAAACCGATCTCGCGAAGTGCAGAACCAACACCACGGACGAATCGTTCCTGCCGAGCGGAGTCGCCCGAGAGGTAATCATTGAGGTCAACCACTGGAATCGAATAGTTCATTTAGGCCTCCCAACGTCTTCTGCTAGCTGTCATAAATTGCTAACAGAATGACGGGAAGGCCGACAAGAAGCGTTTTTCGCTGCTTTTTATCGAATAAATCTGGGTGGTCTGTCAAATCAGTGGGTTGTGACGCGCGAACCGTTTTTGCGGGCCGCGTTTAAAGCACCGGATGTCTGAAGTTTATAATCATAATAGGCCATGAAGCCTTCAGCCGCGAGATTCGAAGCCTTGAACTTCCAGAGGTTCTCCAGAAGCACAACAGCCGAAACCGAAATTTCCGGGCTCTCGATCGGATACATACCGGCGAACCAGGTCGTGAGGCCTGCGGGGTTGGTTCCCGTCAAGGTTCCGGTCTTACCGCCGACCTCATTGCGAAGCAGCTTCAGACGGCCATGCTTGTAGGCGTTCGAAGCGGTACCGGCGAGGACGGTCGTTTCCATGATGTCGCGAAGGTTGGCTGCGGTTTCCTTCTCAAGGGCGCGTTTGCCGTCTTTGAGGGGATCCGGGGAAGCCGTGTCCTTGAAAATGTGGACGGGGATCGCCAGGCCGTCGTTCGCGATGGTCATGTACTGCCAGGAGGCGTGGACGGCGGAGAGACCGACCGAACCGAAACCGGCCGCAAACTTGCCGATCGTATGGATGCTCGAGCCCGTTGCAGGGGGCTCATGAAGCGGGCTGGCCGGAAGATTGAAGTCGGAGGCCAGGTTCGGATCACCCCAACCCAGCTTATGCGCCATGGTGACGATAGGGCCGAGGCCGATGGTGTTGACGGCGAGCTTGGCGAAGAAGCCGTTGCAGGAGTGACCATAAGCACGGCGAAGGCTAAGGCCGTCGCTCGGTCTCTTGCTCTCAACGGGAGGCCAGATGCCGCGAGCATTCACGCGTGCGCAGCCCCCGAACATGCTGAGGGTGGCCTCGGTATCGAGCTGGCCGATTTCGAAGCCGGCGGCGGTCGTCACGGTCTTGAAGAGCGAGGCGGTAGGGAAGCCCACATGAAGCGCCGAATGGGTGCTTGCGCCCCATTTATCAGGCGATTGGCCTTGGACCATCGCGAGGATCTTGCCGGTTTTCACTTCGGTAATGACAAGGGCTGAGATAGGGTTGCCATTGTTCCGAATAAAGCGCAGGACTTGGTTCTGTATTTGCGGAATAATGGTGACCTGACGGCCGTCAATCATGGGATTGAGCTCGTCGTCGTTCCATTCGGGAAGCTCTTTCGGGATATTCGGGAGCGCTTGCGCAGGCTTCTTCGGAACCTCCGGCCCTTTTTGAGCGACAGATTGCTGACAAGCGAAAGCGAAGCTTGTTACTGCGAGGCCGACGTTAAAAAGCCAGTTACGGCACGATACTAGGGGGTTTGACACTCTGACCCTCTGCCTAAATTAACTAGGTTCGATGTCGATTGACTTCCTTGGTAGTAAGCTAAGTATACTGGAAGTAGCTTCTTTTTTACACGGACTTGTAGGATCAAACAAATGTTCAATCGGTCCGAGCCTGACAGGAAATTTGGCTGTATGTTGAATTATGAACTGTCTCGATCGGAAGGGGAAGTGTCATAACACTATTTTTTTATTTCATTCTCGAAATGATCCCCCAGTTCATCACGGTATTTTGCGTACTTAGCGCCATTATCGTGATCTCGCAATTGGTCCGGCTTTCCGAAATCCTTGTCACATTTGGCCTTTCGCTTGAAAACGTCTTTTTGCCCTTTCTCTTCATCCTTATGCCTTTTGTCTCGATTATCGTCCCTATCGCTCTATTGTTCGCCGTTCTCCTGGGCTTCAGCCGACTGTCTGCGGATGGCGAATACGCGGCGATGATGGCCGCTGGATACTCTCTCAAACGGGCTATGGTCCCCGTGCTCTTCGTGGCGACCGGTGCTTATGCGATCGCCGTGGCCTCTTCGGTCTATGCCGAGGCCTGGGGGCACCGGGAGACCCTGAAGTTCTATCACCGCAAAGCGCAGACCGAGCTCGACAACATGATCCGCTACCGTATGAAGGAAGGGGTTTTCCAGGACGACTTCCTCGGCTACGTGCTCTACGCGGAGAAGATCTCGCCGGATCGGAGCCACTTCGAGAACGTGATGCTCGCGCCCGGCCGCGACAGCCAGAAGGAGCACTTCACGCTCCTCGCCCCGGCCGCGTCCATCGATGGGTCCGTGGAGGCGGGCGACCTGCGCATGACCTTCAGCTACGGGATGATCTACTCGACCGAACCGGATAAACCCGATGTATCGGTCATGAAGTTCAAGAAGCTCGATCTCGACCTCCTCAGGATCTTCCGCGACCAGATCTTCGGAACGGACAGCGAAGAGGACGATTACCGGAACTACGGGCCTTCGGACCTCGTGAAATTCATAGACAAGATGAAGGACAGCACCGACCCGAAGGACAAAGATACCTATTACAAGGCGCTGTTCCTCTTCCACCAACGCTTCGGGATGCCCTTTGCATGTTATACCTTCGCCCTCTTCGCGATGGTTTTTGGTATCCAGGATGAGAGGAAGGGGAAGAGCTACTCTTACCTGGTTTCTATGCTCGTCATCGTGTTTGGCTATATTCTCATCATGGCGTTCAAGTATATCGCCGAGAAAGGCCAGATCCCCGCGTTCTGGGGAGCATGGCTGCCGCAGATTCTTATGCTGGTGCTGGGGATCTTCCTTTGTTACCAACGGAATCGTCTGCCGCCATCGGAATCAGTCTTTGATTTGCGGCATATCCCCATCCTGCATCGTTTCAAAAAGGCAGCTCACTTGGCGCCCTTGGACACTTCCACGAAAAGTTAACAACTGATCGCTGGCCGTGAGAATCAAGGAATGTTAGGTATGGGATGCGTTTGAATTGGAACACTTAAAAGGTACCAACATGAGACGAGTCGTTATTACAGGCTTAGGATTAGTGGCCCCCACCGGAAACGATTTGCGCGAAGCATGGCATGCAACGATCGAAGCACGCTCAGGCATCACGCGCATCACGCAGTACGATGCTTCGGCGATGAAGGTGCAGATCGCCGGCGAAGTGAAGAACTTCGTATCACGCGGCATCCCCGATCCTAAGGACGAGCGCCGGATGAGCCGCTTCGTGGCTCTCGCTGCGACGGCCGCGCACGATGCGATGCTCGATAGCGGTCTTGATACCAGCAAAAACGCGGACCGTTACGGCTGCATCATCGGGGTCGGCATGGGCGGCCTCCCGGATATCGAAGCCAATGCCCTGCTGCTGCACGACAAGGGCGAAAAACGCATTTCGCCTTTCTTCATCCCTTATGCGATCCCGAACATGGCCGCCGGCTACGTTTCGATCGTGCATAACCTCAAGGGGCCGAACCTCTGCCCGACCACGGCCTGTACGAGCGGGACGCATGCGGTCGGCGAGGCCTTTAATCTCATTCAAAAAGGCGATGCGGACGCGATTCTCTGCGGTGGAGCGGAGTCGACGATCTGTTCGCTCGGCATGGCCTCGTTCGCGGCGCTGCGGGCCTTGAGCACACGCAATGATGATCCGGCGACAGCTTCGCGTCCTTTTGACAAGGACCGTGATGGTTTTGTCATGGGTGAAGGCGCGGGGCTGCTGGTGCTCGAAGAGCTTGAGCATGCGAAAAAACGTGGTGCGAAAATCTATGCGGAAGTCGTGGGCTACGGCCTTTCGGGTGATGCAGGTCACATCACCTCGCCTCCTGAACGTCATGAAGGCGCTTTCCGCTGTATGAATATGGCTTTGAAGT
>JASLCY010000321.1 GCA_030151925.1 Oligoflexus sp. | reverse complement strand
GACGGCGAGAACATGAAGAAGGACGAGGTCGGCCGCTACCTCACGCTGCTCGAACGCAAGCAGAGTCAGGTCGAGAACCGCATCGAGGTCTTGAAGGGCCGCGAGGAGCAGCTCAAAGGCCTCGAGAAATCCGTCGACGAGAAGCTGAAGAAGCTTGAAGATGAGATGGCCTACTTCCAGCAGACCGTCCAGAAGGAAAAACAGCTGCAGGGCGAGCGCCTCGACAAGCTCGTCGAGTTCTATCAGAAGATGGACGCGAAGAAAGCCGCGCCCGTCTTCGAGAAGCTCGACAAGGACCTGGTGGTCTCGCTGTTCAATCGCATCCCGCAAAAGCAGACGACGACTATCCTCCAGCTCATGAATCCCGATAAATCCGTCGAGCTCTCGGAGTACTACGGCCGCATCCGCAGCGCGAAGGAGTACGAGATGCTCAAGGAGATCAACACGACTCTCCGCAAAGAGTTCCAAGACTGCAAAGGCATGCCGGAGAAGACGCCCTAAGTTCGATCACGCCGAGAGCCCGACTCGCTTGTGACTTCACGCAGGCGATGGCATACTCCACCCCAAGGCGTCAAAGAGCGCGAAGCGCTTGTGACGAGCCGCCCTGGCCCACGCCAGGCGGTTTTTATGTTTTCGGCCCAAAACAGGGGTGGTTTTATGCGTTTAGTCTTCATGGGTTCACCGGCCGAGGTGATAGCCCCCCTCGACTACCTTCTTAAACACTGTCAGGAAAGCGGTGACGAGCTTATAGCCGTCGTCAGTCAACCAGCCAAACCTGCCGGCAGAAAACAAACTTTGACCGATCCTCCGCTCGCGGCTTTCGCCAAGGAGCAGGGGCTCCTCTGCCTGCAGCCCGCGAAAGCCAGCGCACCGGACTTCCTCGCCGAACTCGAGGCGCTGAGGCCGGACGTGATCATCACCGCCGCTTACGGCCAGATCCTCACGCAGGCCTTCCTCGCTATCCCGAAGCGCGCGACGATCAATATCCATCCTTCGTTGCTGCCCGCTTACCGCGGCGCGATCCCGGTTCCCGCGGCGCTGCTCGACGGCCACATCGAAACGGGCGTCACGATCCTTTTCACGGTGAGAGCGCTCGACGCCGGCAATATCATCCTGCAGGAAACCTACAGCATCGCTCCGGAAGAAACGGCGGCGGAACTCACGCCGCGGCTCTTCGCCGCCAGTGGCCCGCTGCTCCTCCAGGCGCTCGATAAGCTCCGCGACCCTTCTTTCCAGGGCCTTCCGCAGGACGAGACGAAGGTCACCCACTGCCGGAAGATCGCGAAGACCGATGGCGCGCTCGACTGGAATAAACCGACCGATAAGCTGATGAACGAATTCAAGGCTTATCAGCCCTGGCCAGGGACTTACACCGAGCGCGATAAGGTGCGGGTGGTCGTCGAAGACATGATCGCCATCGATCCGGCGGGAAGCCCTTTAAAACCAGGCGAATTCTTCTTCGATAAAAAAGCGGGGGGATTGCGCGTCGGCACCGGCGAAGGCCAGGTGCTCGTGCGCCGGCTCAAGAGCGCCGGTTCGAAGTCCGTGGACGCCGCCGGTTTCTGGAACGGCCTGAGGCTCGATGATAAAGGGCAGTTCGAACCGCGATTGAGCGCGCCATGAAACAAAACCCGAACAAGATCGCCGTCGCCGTATCCGGAGCGGGCCGTTCGCTGCTGAACCTCCTCGAGAGGGCCCATGGCTTCGAAGTGGGAGCGGTGATCTCGTCCAGCGCGACCGCGAAGGCGAATGAGATCGCGAAAGCCCGGCGTCTCCCGCTCTATCTCTTCGATGCGAAGGATCCGCGGCCCGGCGAGCTGGAAACCTGGCTTTTGGCCCACGGCATCAGCTGGGTGGCTCTGGCCGGTTTTCTCAAGCCGTTTCCCATGCTGCCATCCTTTGCGGATCATGTTATAAATATCCATCCGGCCCTCCTGCCTAAATACGGCGGCAAGGGCATGTATGGGATGAGGGTTCACGAAGCGGTGTTTGAGCGGAAGGAAACCCATTCCGGACCCAGCATCCACTTCGTCAACGAACGTTACGACGAGGGTTCGCTCATCGCGCAGGCCGAGATCCCTCTCGCGGGCGCGGCCTCGGCTGCCGACGTCGCCGCCCGCGTCTTCACAGCCGAATGCGAACTCTACCCCGAGGTCTTGAGCCGGCTCGTCAAAGGCGAGCTCCCTCTCTCCGGGAATCGCGTCTGGCACTATCAAATCAAAGGATGACGACCATGCTCGCTCTTAAGATGACCGAAGAGAACTACCTGGAAAAAGCCTTTCAGTTTCGCGAACGCCAGGCCGGCGTCAGCGTGATCTACGATCCGTCCACGGACGCCTACACGTACAATGCCTATTGTCTCGAAACCAAGATCATGAAAGAATTATTTTCTGTCGAATTTGATTATCTCGACGATGCCTTGGCACTCATGAATGACGAATTCGGCAGCTGGGAGCTCGTCGACCTTTCAGAAAAGAGTTCAGGCTGTGCGACATGTGTTGCGAAATAATTTCGTATCGTCCCTGTTCCTCGCCCTTTCGTTGACCCTCGGCGCCTCCTCCGCCCTCGCCGACGGCGCCGACACCTGCGAGCTGCTCTCCAAGGGCCCGGGCGTCGACCTCACGTCTTCCGAAGTCAATCTCCACCAGATGCTCGATAGTTTCCTCAAGGACCTCAAGGCCGGCAACTTCGAGCACCTCACGGACTACTTCCATCCGGTCGCGAAAGTGCCCTCCACGTTCGGCGAGAAACTCAAAGCCATCATCGACCAGCGCTACGAAGGCAAGCACGACTTCACGATCTTCCGCGTCTGGCGTTTGACCGCTCCCAATGCGGACAAACCCGTCTTCGCCAACTGCCCTGAGAATGACGGCGCCAAGATCATAGGCTCCTTCGGCTATAAAAAGCAGTTCGTGGTGTGGATCCAGATCATGGCCGAGAACGAGCTGGGCCGCCTCCTCCTCTCCGTGGCCCCCGATAAGGACAAGACCAAGATCGTCGGCCTCCGCATCGAGCAGGCGACCGAGTCGGGCCAGGACTGGCGAGCTTGGGCCGCAAAAGGCGAAGCCGCCGAAGCCGCTAAAAACACCCGTGAGGCTTACGTTGACTTCGACATCGCCCAGAAACTCATCGACGGCAAAGACTTCGTCGTCTATCCCGTGCAGATGAAACTCCTGGAGCGCCGTGATGCCCTCTACACCCAGCCGAAGCTGATCGAGGCCATCAACAAGGACCTCGGCGTCGATTCCATGGCTTACGTCGGAACCCTCCTGGCGAAGGAAGGCAGCGGCCTCTTCCTGCGCGAGTTCCTGAAGAAGGAGCTCACCGCCAACGAAACGACCCAGCTTTGCGTCGCGCGCGGGCGCGCATTGCAGAAAGCGGGTTGGTTGACGAGCGCCCAGGGCGTGCGTTGCAACTTCCTCTATAAGGGGATGGACCCGAGGAAAGACTCGGCTCTCGGCGGAATATATTTAACTCCTGAAGACCTTAGAAACACTAAGAAATAAAGCGAAGTGAGCAGGTTTTGCCTGCTCCCCCCTCTTTGAAAGGGAGTATGTTAAGATAGTAGGAAAGATCACATTTCTTTTCTATCGAGTCGCCCGCGACTTTCCTTAACAGGCACTCCACTCTAGAGGTAATGCTGTGTCGAGCAGCGCTTTATCGATTCTCCACGGCTTCCATCGCCATTTGCAGCACAGCACTCAAAGCGGCGTCAAACACTTTCACGGCCGAAGCCATGCGACCATCGCCAGCTACGCTGCGCGATTCAACGAGTGCCTCCCTAAAACCTCGACGCGCGTCGCGAACGAAGCAGTCCTCGCGGCGGCCCTTTCTACCGACCTCGTGCTGTTCGGGGATTTTCACACCCTGCCCCAGAGCCAACTCGCTTTCCTCGAGCTTTTAAAGCGCGCGTATCGTCATAACGCGGGCCGTTCGCTCTGCGTGGCCCTCGAGATCTTCGCAGCGAGCGACCAGCCCCACATCGACGACTACATCAGCGGCCGCATGCCCGAGGAGTACTTCCTCAAGCGCACCGACTACCACAACAAATGGGGCTTTCCCTGGGAGAATTATCGTCCCATCGTCGACTTCTGCGCTCAGAACAAGATCCCCATCATCGGCATCAACTGCCACACCGACTCCCAGAACCGTTTGGCCAAACGCGATTCCTTCGCCGCAGAGATCATAGGCGCTGCGAAGAAGAAATCGCCGGAAACCCTCGTTCTCTGCCTGATCGGCGAATACCATCTCGCGGACCAGCATCTCCCGCAGGCGCTCAAGGACCATTCCATCGTCCGCATCGTGAATAACATCGACGACTACTCGCTCTCGTCGTTCGACGAGCCGCTCTCGAATTTCGAGACGCTCAAGTTGCGCGACGATTTCTTCTGCATATTGAACACGGCCCCCTGGCTCAAGTGGCAATCGCTGGCGATGTGGGAGGAGCTGCACGGCGCCGGCGAGCACGGCTTCTACGGCAGCACGAACGAGGCCTATACGGAGCAGGAATACGACGTCGAATACCAGCTGCTCTTCATACTCAAGGCCATGAACGAGTTCCTCGGCCTCGGCATCGCCTCCAGCGACCTCTCGTTCGACATCTACATGAAGCCCGATCGCGCGACGCTCAGCTACCTGCGGAGCAAATTCGGGTTGTCGCGGCAGAACCTGACGATTGCCGAGCGCCGCCTCTACCAGGACGGCCTCTGCTATATCCCTCGCACCAAGGCCATCCTCCTCCGCGAATTCTCTATGCACCACCTGCTCGAGGCGGCGGGCTTCATACTGCTCGATTGCCTTCAGAAGAATCAGGCGAATCAGAACGGCTTCTCGCAGCGCGTGCACTACCAGGTCTGCGGCGCGTTATGCGGCCTCATCATGAATCCCCGCCGCGATTTGCATTCGCTCGGCCAGGTCGAAGACGCCCTGCTCCTCCTGCAGAGGAAAAGGCTCCTCGGCGAGTCGCGTAAGTACCGCGAGGCCTACAAGATGGTGAGGGATTTCCATCGTTACGGCTTCGACGGCCTCGTGAAGGTGACGAAGAGCACCGAGGAGTGCGATCGCGACTCGAATTTCCTCCTCAGCCGCATCCTCGGCGAGACGATCGCCCACCAGATCTTCAAGACCGTCCTGGGCAGCGACGCCGCGGAATTAAAAAAGGGCCTGAAGGCCCTGTTCATGAGTGATTTGCCCGCGCAGCTCGCTTACCTCGAGACCGAGGCTCCCGAGCCGCTCCGTTCGGCTTCTTAGAAGAGCAGCACGTCTCCGCGCTCCGCGCCCTTCTCTTCCGCGGCGGCTTCGTCCGCCTTCTGGTCCTTATCCTTCAAAGCCTTTTCATCCGGCGTATCGAAGATCAGAATCTCGCTGGCCTTGGCCACGGGTGCGGGCGCTTGCGCCTTCACCGGCTCGACGGCCTTGAGCTCCGTGCGAGGCGCGGTATCCATGGGCGCAAAGCTCTGGCCGACGGCGATCTTGCCGTAACCTTCCGTGCGCGGCATGCGGGCTACCATCTCTTCGGCGAGGCTTGAGATCTGGCGGATAGGGATCGCGGCCGCTTCGATCTCCTGGCGCGTGATGTCCTGGAATTGGAGGCTCAGGATGATATGGTCGATGTTGGTCGCCACGCTCTTCGAGCTGACCACCGACGAATCCACGAGCTTCGAGAAGACTTCGGTCGACTCTTTCGCGCTGGCGAGCAGGCTCTTCACCGCCCTGTCCACGCTGTCCTTCTTATTCTCGGTCTTCGCGCGGTTCTTGTTCAACGACTTCGAAATCGCGCCTACCGAATCGTTAACCTTGCCGACGATCTGCGTGATGTCGTTCGAGGCCTGGTTCGTGCGATCCGAGAGTTTACGGACCTCTTCCGCGACCACGCTGAAGCCGCGGCCGTGCTCGCCGGCCCTGGCCGCTTCGATCGCCGCGTTGAGGGCGAGAAGGTTCGTCTGATCCGAGATATACTGGATGTCTTCAGTGATCTTGTTGATGGTCGCGGTATTCTCCAGGATGGTCTGGATCGAATCCGAATAATGCACGTTGAGCTTGGCGTTCTCGGCGAGCATCTCGGTCATGTCCTGAAGGAGCTTCAGAGCGACCGTGATAACGCCGGACAGCGAGAGTTTGTCCTCGTCTTCCTGCCCGCCGCCCGAGAATTGCTTGTTGATCTCGTTCGATTCCACGAGGTGGTCCTGCGCCTTCTCGTAGATGAACCGCACCTTGTCGCCGATCTCGATAGCCGAGGTCTCGGTGTGCTGGATCACGGTCGTCATCTGCTGCTGGATCTGCGGGACCAGGCTCAGGATGCTGCGGAGCAATTTCTCCTGCGCGGCGAGGTGCTCGTCGCGGCCTGCGAGCAGGGATTCGAGCTCACGCACGCGATCCGCCATATGCTGCTCGCCGATCCTGGGAACGGAGAGTTTCGCTTTCAGGGATTCGACCTCGATGCGGAGGCCGTTGAACTGCGAACGGACGTTATTGAGCTCCTGGACCCGTTCACGGAGCTCCGCGCTCGCCTCGCTCTTGGTTCTCTCGAGCAGGCTCTTTTCTGCGACCAAAGCGTCCTTCTCGGCTTGGAAGGATTGCTCCATCTTCGCTTTGAGCAGCTGGAACTTCTGTTCCGCCAGGCGATCGGAATGATCCGCGGTCGCCGGAGCCGGCGCCTGGACCTCGACCTTCTCCTCGGCTTCGCCCTTGGCGAACGCCGCCTGCAGGACCATCAAGACCCACATCGCCGCAGCGGCCAGGGGCACGACGAAGCCTTTATATTCGAAGATCGGCGAAAAGCCTGCAACAGCCGCCGGAATCAACGCCAAACATGCGATAAAGATCGGATCGCGCAAGAGCTTCATAGGTCTCAGCCTCTATTAGGGTCTTCTTGCACTGGGCTTCGGTCGTTTAGCGGCTGGGCTTTAGGAAATTTCTTTAATGGCTCCAGAGGCCTTCGAGCTGCGTCTTCCTCGGATCGAGCCGGGCCTTGGCGTAGCGGACTTCCGGGAGGGCCGGGTCGCCTTTTTCGGCGAGGAGGCTCCAGACCTTGCGGGCCGCCTCCCTATCGCCTTCCTTCAGGGCGCCTTCCGCCAGGCTCCAGAAGATGGGGGTCGTGGTCGCGTTCAAGGGAAGGTAGTCGCGTTTCAGGTATTTGTTCACGAGGCCGACCTTGCTGATCTTCGCGTGCGAGGTCTCGTACTCCATCATCGAATAGGCGCAGCTCGTCTCGAAGCGCAGGAGGTCTTTCAGGGATTTGTCGATAAAGGCCTCGGCTTCCCGCTTGAGCTCCGCGCTTACGTACTTGTTCTCATCGAGTTTGAGCATCATGGGATAAACGCGGTCGCAGCCGACCGAGATATCGTCTTCCGCCCAGTGGAGGGCCTGTTTGAACATCCAGGGATAGAAGGGTTCGCGGCCCGGGGTATCCATGATGCGGTCCATGGAGAGCTGGGTCGCCTCATCCCTCGGGAAGAAGACGCCTTCCTTCAGGAACGCGTCGCTGAGCGCCTTCAGCTTCTGGAGGTGCTCGCCCCGCTGCTTCGCGGGTTTGGCGCCGGCGATCTCCGCATGGGCGACCGCGAGGCGAAGCCGCCCCGAGTTCTCCGGCTTCGAATCATCGTAGGCCTTGAGGAAGGGCTCGCTCTTCTCGCTTTGATGGATATCGACGTAAGCGACGAAGAGCTTCTTCGCTAGATCATCGGAGACCTTGGGATAGAGCACCTTGCGCATCTTCTCGAAGAAGGCCACGGCGCCGTGCGGATCGTCGTCGTCGAAGTATTCGTCGATCGCCGTGGACTGCACTTCGCGAAGCGGCGCGACCAGGCTCTTGAGCAGTTCCGAATCCGGGTAGCGCTGCGCGAAGAGCTTCACGCGCTCCACCAACTCGGGATTCCTGTCGTGCTGGGCGTAGGAGGCCATCTCGCAGGTCCAGGCGAGCTCGCGGGCGACGTCGGGGAGTTTGTCCGCCTGGTCCTTCAGCTCGGCGAGCAGCTCCCGCGCATGGCGTATGTTGTTGCCGTCGTAAACCGGGAGCTCCAGGCAGGCGAGGCGGATCTTCGCGAAGTTCGCGGTCGGATGCCCCCTGAATTCCTGGGTATGCGTGAAGTAGGCGAGCTTCGCTTTCTCATAATTCTTCTCGGCGAGATAGGTATCCGCGATGCGGAGCGAGGCGAGCGCCTGCATGTTGTCGTCGAGCACCTCCTGCCCTCCGGGGAGGCTCATGCCCTGCAGCGCGTAGTTCAGGTTCTTGCGGGCCTCCTCGAAGCGCCCCATCCAGAAGAGCGATTCGCCTCGCAAGACGTACTGCGAGGAGCGGATCTGCTTATGCTCGGTGTCGATGCGGTTCGCCGCCTCGTAGACTTCCTCCGCGAGCTCGAAGTTGTTCAGCGTGAAGTAGATGTCGCCGACGCGCGCGAAGAGGGCCGCGGAAGTCGCCGGATCCTGGTCCTGGCGCAGGGTGAGGTCGACCTCCCGCACCGCTTCGAGCCAGTCCTGGCTCTTGATGTAGGTCTCCGCGAGCAGCCGGTGGAATTCGCGGCGGTACTCGGTGCGCCCCGTCTTGCGCAGGAAATCGAGGCCGTTGTTCGCGGCGCCCATCACGGCCGCCCAGCGGCCGTAGTTATACATGATCGCGCCTTGGTTGTAGAACGCCCAAGGCGCCATCTGATCGAGGAAGTCGTCCGGCACGTCGCGCTTCTTGTCGAAGGCCGAGGAGAGGAAGGTGTTCGCGTTCACGAAGTTCTGGCGAAGCTCGGGGATATCGTATTTCTTGCCGTGATCCATCCAGTAGTCGTAAGCGAGGTTGAGGAACGCCGACGCGATGAAGTAATCGTTGCGGCGATGGTAAGGATAGGTCTTGCCGTAACGGGCCCGCGCGCTGAGCCAGGTCTGGCGCGCTTCTTCGTACTTCCCGTCGAGGAAGAGGATCCGCCCCGAGTTCAGGTGCTCGATCGCGCGCCCCTCGCCCGTCGTGAGCGGCAGCAGGGCCTTCACGCGCGCCGGGTCCTTCTCGAGCTTCACGTCGAAGGTCGCCCCGGGGAAGGTCGTGGGATATCGCCAGAAGATCTCTTTGGAGTTCGGCCGGGTTTCGTCCTTGAGGTCGAAGTCGCCGATGAAGGTGAAGTTCTTGGTGATCTCCTCCGCGGTCGGGCGCGGCGGCTCCTTCTCGGCTTTTACGGCGGCGGCCTTCGCCTTGGGTTTCGCGGCTTTCTTGCTTTTGGCCGAAGCGCTGCCGGCCCCGATCGCGAGGATAAGCAGGCCGATTATGATTTTTACCAAAAACTTCACGCGAGGTCCTTCTGCGAGCCGAGGATCGTCAGAAGTCCTATCGGATTATTTCGGGCGGTAATTAGGGAGCGGCGGGCGCGGGAGCCTCGGTGGAGCGTTTGAAGACCTGGGCCTGGTAACTCAAGACCGCGTCAGATAAGACTTCTAAACTTTCTTTCACCATCAGGGATTCGCCGTTGGTGAAAAAAATAAGCGTATCCGGGACGGCCTCGATATACTTGACCGTCTCGAGATTGATCAGAATCTTCTGATTGTTCAATTTCGTGAGGAGTATCATGGGCTAACCCTCCGCAATTTCGATCAAGTTAAAGCCGTGGACCGGCATCGTGATGCCTCGGGGGTCGCACGAATCGAGGCGTGGCTTCGCCCCATGGCTTATGGTACGGTCTTGGTCCTTATCGAGTCAACTCTCCTGGATAGAAGGAAAATATAGATGCAATTAGACGTTATCCAAAGCCGTGCCCGCGAAGCTGCCGAAAAGTACACCCAAGTCTGGGGGTTTCTTTGACGTCCCTCGCAAAGAGCAAGAGCTGCAGGACATCGAAGCTGAAATAGAGGCCCGCGCCGACTTCTGGTCGAACCCGACCATCTCCGCCCCTATCTTGAAACGCAAACGCTCGGTGGAGCTCGCCCTCTCGCGTGCGAAGGCGCTCACCGCGAACCAGGACGACCTCAAGGTGGCGATCGAACTCGCCGCCGAGGGGGAAGCCGAATACCTCACCGAAGCCGAGACGCTCCTCGTCAAGTTCGAGTCCGAGCTCCAGGCCCTCGAGATCCAGAGCCTCCTCTCCGGCGAGCTCGACACCAACGACACGCTCCTCACCATCAACTCGGGCGCGGGCGGCACGGAATCCTGCGACTGGGCGTCGATGCTCTTCCGCATGTACCTGCGCTACGCCGAACGCAAGGGCTGGGAAGTGGAGATCCACGACGTGCAGGAGGGCGAGGAAGCCGGCATCAAGAGCGCGACGATCGAGATCAAGGGCACCTACGCCTTCGGCCTCCTCAAATCGGAGACCGGCGTCCACCGCCTCGTGCGCGTGAGCCCCTACGATTCCAACGCGCGCCGCCACACCTCCTTCGCCTCGGTCTTCGTCTCCGCGATGGTCGACGACAATATCGAGATCGACCTCAAGGACTCCGACATCAAGGTGGATACCTACCGCGCGTCGGGCGCCGGCGGGCAGCACGTTAACCGTACCGACTCCGCCGTGCGGATGACCCACATGCCGACCGGCATCGTGGTCGCGAGCCAGCAGCACCGCTCCCAACACCAGAACCGCGATACGTGTCTGAAGATGCTCCGCGCGAAGCTCTATGAAAAAGAGATGGAAGAGCGGAAAAAAGCAGCAGCGGCGGTTGAGGGCTCCAAATCCGACGTGAGCTTTGGCAGCCAGATCCGCAGTTACGTTCTCCACCCGTACAAGCTGGTGAAAGACCACCGCACGGAAGTGGAAAGCTTCAGCCCAGATGAGGTTATGGATGGCGAGATCGAGCCCTTCATAAACGGCTTTCTCACTGATCTTCACGCCAAGACTCACGGCCAGCAGCCACCGCTCTAAGACTTCACGGAAAACTGGGTCGGGTTATCCCGATCCAGCTCGCCCTCCCGTCAGCCCTCCGAGGCCATTCATTTTTTGACTTGATCTTCCTTCCCCGATATTCTGGTGAAGAGAGATGTAAAATCTTAATTTCTCAAATCCTCTGATCGAAGTCTTAGGCATTCCCAACTATGAGCGAGGAGCTAGCATGGATGCGAGCAAATTAATCAGTGCCGTCACCAAACACGAATTTCATGACCAGTATAAAGAGTTGCACTGGTCGGGAAATTACAAACAGTACCTCGACCTCGTAATTGAAAGACCTGCTGTAGCGCGCACGGCGTTCCAACGCGTCTATGACATGATCTATAGCTACGGTTATGAGACCTACACCGAGTACAAGAAGGAAATGTACCACTGGCGTTTCTTCGATGATCCCATCGACAACGGCAGGGACGCGGTCTTCGGCCTCGACATCCACCTCAACAAGCTGGTGAACGTCTTCAAGGCCGGCGCGCAGAAATACGGCCCCGAGAAACGCGTGATCCTCCTGCACGGCCCGGTCGGCTCCGCGAAGTCGACCATCGCCCGCATGCTGAAGAAGGGCCTCCAGCACTACTCGCGCACGCCCGACGGCGCGCTCTACACCTACGAGTGGTCCAACATCGGCGACATCCTCAGCATGAGCAACGAGATGCCGTGCCCGATGCACGAGGAGCCCCTGCACCTCATCCCGAGCGACCGCCGCAAGTCGGTGCTCGAGATCCTCAACAAGAATCGCGATCGCGGCGAGGCGGTGTATATCGAAGGCGAGCTCTGCCCGGCCTGCCGCTACGTGTACAACAACCTGATGGAATACTACAAAGGCGATTGGGAGACCCTGATCTCCAAGCACATCACCGTGAAGCGCCTGATCCTCTCCGAGCAGGACCGCGTCGGTATCGGCACATTCCAGCCGAAAGACGAGAAGAACCAGGATTCAACCGAGCTGACCGGCGACCTCAACTACCGCAAGATCGCGCAGTACGGTTCGGATTCCGACCCGCGCGCCTTCAACTTCGACGGTGAGTTCAACATCGCGAACCGCGGCATCATCGAGTTCGTCGAGGTCCTGAAGCTCGACGTGGCGTTCCTCTACGACTTGCTCACGGCGAGCCAGGAGCACAAGATCAAGCCGAAGAAATTCGCGCAGACCGACATCGACGAGGTCATCATCGGCCACACCAACGAACCCGAGTTCCGCAAGCTGCAGAGCAACGAGTTCATGGAGGCCCTCCGCGACCGTACCGTGAAGATCGACATCCCCTACATCACGCGCCTCGACCGCGAGGTGGAGATCTACAAGAAGGACTTCAACTCCTCGACCGTGCCGCACATCCACATCGCGCCGCACACCGTGGAGATGGCTTCGATGTGGGCTATCCTCACGCGCCTCGAGGAGCCGAAGAAGGCGAACCTCACGATCATCCAGAAGCTCAAGCTCTACAACGGCAAGTCGATCCCCGGCTTCACCGAGGACAACGTCAAGGAGCTGCGCAAGGAGACGGTCCGCGAAGGCCTCGAGGGCATCAGCCCCCGCTACATCCAGGACAAGATCTCGAACTCGCTCGTGACCGACCGCGGCACCGGATGCCTCAACCCCTTCATCCTCCTCAACGAGATGGATTCGGGCCTCAAGAACCACTCCCTCATCCGCGACGAGGAAGTCCGCAAGCGCTACCGCGAGCTCCTCGGCATCGTGAAGATGGAGTACGAGGATATCGTGAAGCACGAGGTGCAGCGCGCGATCTCGGCCGACGACAGCGCGATCGAGAAGCTCTGCGGCAACTACATCGACAACGTCAAGGCATACACTCAGAAGGAAAAGGTCAGAAACCCTTACACAGGTGAGACCGAAGAGCCGGAAGAGCGCCTGATGCGTTCGATCGAGGAGAAGATCGATATCCCCGAGTCGCGTAAGGACGATTTCCGCCGCGAGATCATGAACTACATCGGCGCCCTCGCCCTCGACGGCAAGGTCTTCGATTTCCGCATGAACGAGCGTCTCCACAAGGCCCTCGAGCTCAAGCTGTTCGAGGACCAGAAGGATACGATCAAGCTCACCAGCCTCGTCTCGAGCGTGGTCGACAAGGAAGCCCAGGCGAAGATCGACGTCGTGAAGAACCGTCTGATCAAGAACTACGGCTACTGCGAGATCTGCGCGAACGATGCCCTGGGCTTCGTGGCCAGCGTCTTCGCTCGCGGCGACGTGATGAAGAAAGACAAGAAATAAGTTCGGATAGGGCGCCCCGAGGCCTCGCCTCGCGGACGCTGACGAGGGGCTTGGATTCTGTGTCCCGTCATGGCCGATGCAACGCCTTCGGTCATGCATGGGGCACGCGATAGCCCCTTTTTCATACCGGAACGGACAAGAGGGGGACCCCATGGATTCAGATCTGAACCGATTCCGCAAGATCGTTCGCGGCAAGATCAAAAAAGAGCTGAGGCGCTTTATCTCGAGCGGCGACCTCGTCGGCCGCCAGGGCAATAAACGCGTGACGATACCCCTGCCCCGCATCGATATCCCGCACTTCAGCTTCGGCTCGGGCGAGAAGGGCGGCGTGGGCCAGGGCGATGGTGAAGTCGGGGATGAGGTCGGCCAGGGCCAGCCGCAGCCGGGTGAAGGCGAAGCGGGCGACCAGGAAGGCCAGCACACCCTCGAGGTGGACGTGACCCTCGAGGAGCTCGCGCAGATCCTGAGCGAGGAGCTCGAGCTCCCCAACATCGAGCCCAAGGGCAAGGAGAACATCGAGGACA
Organism: Oligoflexus sp.; assembly: GCA_030151925.1. Taxonomy (GTDB): domain Bacteria; phylum Bdellovibrionota_B; class Oligoflexia; order Oligoflexales; family Oligoflexaceae; genus Oligoflexus. The sequence continues at coordinate 6,068 of JASLCY010000321.1, read as the reverse complement.
AGAAGTACAAGTACTCGGGCATCCAGCGCCAGGGCCCCGAATCGCTTCGCCACTTCAAGAGGACCTATAAGCAGGCCCTCGCCCGCAGCATCTCGAGCGGCGATTACAACCCCGAGAACCCCATCATCATCCCGGTGAAGGAAGACCGCCGCTTCCGCTCCTACCGCATCACGCACGAGAAGACCGCGAACGCCGTCATCCTCTATATGATGGACGTCTCCGGTTCGATGGGCGATGAGCAGAAGGAGATCGTGCGCCTCACCGCGTTCTGGCTCGACACCTGGCTCAGCACGCAGTACAAAGGCCTCGAGCGCCGTTACATCATCCACGACGCGACCGCCCGCGAAGTCGACTCCGACACCTTCTACAAGACCAAGGAATCGGGCGGCACCCTCATCAGTTCGGCCTATAAACTGGCTTTGAAGCTGATCGAGGAGCAGTTCAACCCATCGGAATGGAACATCTACCTCTTCCACTTCTCGGACGGCGACAACTGGTCGGGCAACGACACCGCCGACTGCATGAAGCTGATCGAAAACGACCTCCTCCCCATCTCCAACCTCTTCGCCTACGGCCAGGTGGAATCCCGCTACGGCTCGGGTCAGTTCCTCAGGGACCTGCACAAGCACTTCGGCGAAACCGACGAGCAGATCACCACTGTTCAGATCAAAGACCGCGACGCGATCATGGACGCGCTCAAGGTCTTCCTCGGGAAGGGAAAATAACATGAATTTCAATACCCAATTGACCCCGGAACTCCGAGACCTCGCCCTCAGCATCGGCGCGAAGGCCCGCGAGGTCGGCCTCGACTACTTCGAGACCATCTTCGAACTCATCGACTATAAGCAGCTCAACGAGATCGCGGCCTACGGCGGCTTCCCAACCCGCTTCCCACACTGGCGCTTCGGGATGGACTACGAGCGCCTGTCGAAGAGCTACACCTACGGCCTCTCCGTGATCTACGAGATGGTGATCAACAACGATCCCTGTTACGCGTATCTCCTCCGCGCCAACAGCCTCGTCTCGCAGAAGACGGTCATCGCCCACGTCTACGGGCACTGCGACTTCTTCAAGAACAACTACTGGTTCTCGAAGACCAACCGCAAGATGCTCGACCAAATGGCGAATCACGCTTCCACTATCCGCCGCTTCATCGAGGACGTCGGCCACGACGAGGTCGAGGACTTCCTCGACGTCTGCCTCTCGCTCGACAACCTCATCGACATCTATTCGCCCTTCAACCAGCCGACGAAGAAGAGCGCCGGCCCGGAGCCCGAGGAAGACGAGATCTACCGCCCGAATCCGGTGAACAAGCTGCAGTCGAAGAAGTACATGGATTCGTACATCAACCCGAAGGATTTCCTCGATTCGCAGGCGAAGAAGCAGGAAGAGCAGCAGAAAAAAAAGAAGAACTTTCCTGAGGAACCTCAGAGGGATGTGCTCAAATTCCTCATGGAGCACGCCCCGCTCAATAGCTGGCAGCGGCGAGTTCTTGGTATAATAAGGGACGAGGCCTATTATTTCGCGCCTCAGGGTCAGACCAAGATCCTCAACGAGGGATGGGCCACCTACTGGCACAGCCAGTTCATGACGGAACTCCATCCCCTGAACGACTCCGAGATCGTCGATTACTGCGACCAGCACTCCGGCGTCGTCGCGGCGGCTCCGGGTCAGCTCAACCCTTATAAACTCGGACTCGAGCTCCTTCGCCACACGAAGCGCCGTTGGGACAAAGGCCAGTTCGGCCTCGAATACCTGAGCATCGAGGATCCCAAGCGTCGCGCGGCCTGGGACACCCAAGCCGGCCTCGGTACGGAGAAGCTCTTCGAGATTCGCCGCATCCATAATGATATCACGTTCTTGGACGCCTTCCTCGATGAGGACTTCTGCCACGAGCACAAGCTCTTCATCTACGATTACGACCGGCGGAACAACCGCTACGTGATCAGCAACCGCCGCTTCGAGGACGTGAAGGCGCAGATGCTGAGCCAGCTGACGAACTTCGGCCAGCCCATCATCTACGTGAAGGACGGCAACTTCAAGAACCGCAGCGAGCTCCTGCTCGAGCACAAGCACGAAGGCACCGACCTCAAGCACGAGTTCACGGTCGAATGCCTTCGGAACCTCTACAAGGTCTGGAACAGGCCTGTACACATCGAGACCATCATCGAGGAGGGGCGCCGCCGCGTATCCTTCGATGGGTCGACTCACTCCGTGGAGAAACTCTAGATGAAAGCCATCCTTCGCCTCCTCACACTGCTTCTAACGACTTATGTGGGATGGGCGAAGGACGGATGGGCTGCCGATCTCAAGCCCGTTCCCGCTATCAAATACGCCGGCATACTCCCTGTCTACTGGCAGGGAGAGGCCAGCCCCGCCCTCACCCACAAGAAAGGCGCCATCGACGACGGTTTCATCCAGGTCGTGCGCGAATCCAAACGCTTCACCTTCGTCAACGACTCCATCATCGCCGACAACTGGGCGAACGCCGAGGGCCGCAAGAAGCTCCGCGACGAGTACGAGGTCGATGCCTACCTGAACCTCAACGTCACCGAGCAGAGCGACGTCGCGGTCTTCACGGCCCGCCTCCTGAGCCCGGAGCTCGAGAACTTCGTGAGCGAGACCGAACGCGTGCCGCTGAGCTGGGTCGGCGCCGCGACGGACGAAGACATCCGCGATAAGCTCCGCACCCTCACCTATCGGGTCCTGAACCGCTACCCTATCGATGTGTACGTGACTTCGCTCCAGGGCAAGTACGTGACGCTCTCTGCCGGCAAGGACCAGGACGTGCTCGAAGGCGATACGCTCGAATTCGCCGATTTCTCCGTGAAAAGCACGCATCCGGTCGACGGCACCTGGATGGATTTCCAGCAGAAGCCCCTGGGCAAGGCGCGGGTCATCGAAAGCAAGTCGCAATCCTCCATCGCTCAGATCACCTCCCTCAGCGGCGACAGCACGATCAAGGTCGGCAGCGGCGCCCGCGTGCCGAACATCGCTTCGCGCCGCAAATTCCAGCCTAAGCCGGCGAACGAGGACGCCTTCATCGCGGTGGAGAGCAACAGCCCGCTCGTGACGCCCAAAGGCCAGGCCAAGCCGGAAGCGAAACCTGAAACGCCGGCGCCTAAACCGCCAGTCCCGGCTCCCGCGCCTCAGGCCGAGGCCGCGCAGCCCGAGCAGGAGATCATGCACCCGGCCGCGCACGGCGGCGGCGCTGACGATGCTGCCAAACCCGAAGGCGAGGCCGCGGCTTCTTCGGGCTTCCCGCTCCAGGACGTGCGTTTCTCGGTTGAAAACGAGAATTGGTCGGTCGGCGGAGCGACCAAGGCTTCCAGCAAATTCCCGACTCTCCTCGTGAACCGCCTCGGCGCTTCGGGTGAGATGAATATCGACGAACAGTACACGACGAAATTCGACGCGCATGTGCAGATGGGGCAGACCGGCAAGGGTTCCTACGCGGGCTTAGGGCTCGGCGGCGAGTACCTCTATAAACTGCCCGCTCTCCAGGCCACGGTCCCGAGCCTCGATCGCATCCTCGTCGGCCTGCGCGCCGAGATCGAGACCCTCGGCGTCACGCATTCCTCCTGGGGCGGCGTCGACGCTCTCCACGTCGCGCCCGTGGTCCACGCGCAGGGCAATTACCATATCGTCGATCTCGTGCAGACCATCGAATACGACCTGCGGGCGATGATCATCCCTCTGAGCTTCGGCCACACGGGCATCAAAGGCGATGAACGCCAGCTCGGATCCGGCATGGGCCTCGATCTGCAGGCCGAAGCCCTCAGCAGATCCAAGGCCGAATCGGTTGAATGGGGCGGGCTCGTCGGTTATCGCCAGGAGAATATGAGCCTTTCGAAGGGCAAGCTGAACACCAGCGATTTCCGCCTCGGCGTCCTGGCTCGCGTCAAGTTCTGAATTCCGGATAAGCAGGACGCTTAAGTTTCGGTCTCACCAGGGGAGCTATAGGCTCCCATTTTTCTTGGTCCCCCTCCTCCAGCCACAGCCTGAAGATCCCATCCGGCCTGAAAACCAGGGCATTGGGCTTATCCCAGCAATCCACGCTCAAGACCACGCCTTCCTTCAGGTCGCGCCGCGGCTCCGCATAGGGCACGTGGAAGTGCCCGAACACGCCGTATTCGGAGTGCCCCTGCTCCATCCAGTGATCCACGGCCGCCAGGATCCTATCGTGATGGATGGTCCTGTACTGGTCCGCCGACCGCGAGACTTCCGAGGTCTTGCTGGTGAGGTGGTCGATGAAGGAACCGGGGAAGAGGCGCGCGACGCCGGTGATGAACGCCGACTTCACGAGCCAGCGGAAGGCTTTGTAGCGGCGATGGCTGTAGATCATGTCGCCATGAGCGAACTGCACCTTCTGCCCGTTTTTAAGGTGCAGGACGTGAGTGCCGTTCATGATGAACTCGATGCCCTTCCAGGGGAAGGCGTCGAGCTTGAATTCGTGATTGCCCTCGAGGAAGGTGACCTTGGTGCCGGACGCTGCGACCTCTTCGAGCGCCGCCCCTATAGATGCGTATTTTTTCTGGAAATAAGGATGGGAGCCCAAGCAAAAATCGAAGATATCGCCGAGGAGGACGAGGTTATCGACCTGCCCTTTACGGATTCGCTGTAAAAGCCCGAGCAATTTTTGGGCGCGATCGTCGTCAGAACGGCTCAAATGGATATCCGAAACGACGATCAAAGAGGCCACGAGTGGTGCCAAAGTATCTCTCCTAGCCTCTAAAGGCCTAACAATCCGAGCGGCTTAGGATACCTTCCTTTGTTCAGCGTCTCAAGAGGGCAAAAAGTCCCTTAAATCCGGCTTGCTAAGGCTGTTGGGGCCGGCACTATTATCTTGCATTTGCGCCGGCTTTTTGGTTCTTTAAATGAACGATCGGCATAAATGTGCCAAATTGAAGGAGTTAACATGTCACTCGACATCGAAAGTCAATTGAAAAAAATCGTTGTTAATCAGCTGGGCGTTGAAGAAGCTGCTGTCGTCAGCAAAGCGAAATTCATCGAAGACCTCGGCGCTGACTCTCTCGATATCGTCGAGCTCGTCATGGCGATGGAAGAAGCTTTCAGCGTGGATATCCCCGACGAAGAAGCGGAAAGCATCCGCACCGTCGAAGACGCCGTCAGCTACATTAAGAAAGCTAAAGAAGCTTAATAGCTTTTTTGAAGCTAATTATGGAGAGCCGGCCTTTAGCCCCGGCTCTTCTGCATTTTTGGGGCCAATCGCTCGAACCCCGAAGCCGTCGCACGATGAGATGGCTTCCAGCATGAGGCTTAATTATGAGTGGCTCGATTGGTATCGCATCCGATCACGGCGGGCGCATCCTTAAGGACAAGATCGCCCGCTTCCTCAAAGACCAGCATTACGAAGTGAAGGACTTCGGCGTCCCGTCCGACGCCTCCGCTTCGGTCGACTATCCCGATTACGCGGCGAAACTCTCCCGCTCCATCTCCGAAGGTTCCCTGCAGCGCGGCATCCTCGTCTGCGGCAGCGGCGTCGGCATGTCCATCGCCGCGAATAAATTCGACAAGGTCCGCGCCGCTCTCGTGACCGATGAATACGTCGCGCGCATGTGCCGCCTGCACAACGACGCCAACGTCCTCTGCCTCGGCGAGAGGGTCATCAACCACGATCGGGCGCTCGAATTCGTCAAGATCTGGCTCGCCACCGAATTCGAGGGCGGCCGCCACCAAGGGCGCCTCGATAAGATCACCGCACTCGAACATAAGGGCTAACGCATGCAACCCTGGTCCATACTGCAGAATCACGATCCCGAGATCTACGGCCTCATCAACGAGGAGCTCGTCCGCCAGGAGGAAGGCCTCGAGCTCATCGCCTCCGAGAACTTCGCCTCGGCGCCGACCATCGCTTCGATGGGCAGCATCCTCACCAATAAATACGCCGAGGGCCTGCCCGGCAAACGTTATTACGGCGGCTGCGAAGTCGTCGACAAGATCGAGACCATCGCCATCGAGCGCGCGAAGAAGATCTTCGGCGCGAACTTCGCGAACGTCCAGCCCCACTCGGGCGCGCAGGCGAACGCCGCGGTCTACCTGACCCT
>JASLCY010000528.1 GCA_030151925.1 Oligoflexus sp. | reverse complement strand
GCGCGATGCGAAACTCGCTTGCAGGGTCGCTTCATACTGGTAGCGCTGAGGTCTTGCGGCCCGGTTGTGATAGGCCAAACGATAGGCGATGAAGATGTGCGAAAGAACGAAGACCAACAGGCCGCCGCGAGCGATCCAGAGAGCGCCGTAGGGAAGATGCCTCAATTCAACCGCATAGGCGTTCATCGCATCCTGGCCGAAATACAGCAGGAGGTTTCCCGCGATATGCCCGACCACGAACAAAAACAAACCCGCCCCCGTGATGGCCATAATATACTTAGAGCCAAGGGAGGACTTTTGCAGACGTACGATCCAACTCATAATCTTCTCCAAAGGGAAACCCACCCACGAGCATCTTCCCCATCGTTTTTTTCTAGGTAAAACGATGGGGAAAATTAGGGTTCGAGTGAACTCGATTGTCTTAACTCAGGCCGAGCATCATTTCCATAGAAAGCTCCAATATTTCAGCTTCCTGCATGGCCATGACAAGGTGCTACCGAGCACTCTCCGCAAAGGGCCCAACCCGAACTGTGACGCGGTTTTGTCCTTCAAGCAAACGCTTCGCTACGCGCTGGAGATCGGCCAACTTAACTTCGTGCAGCTTTTGGGCGTAAGAAGAAAAGTCATTGTAACCAAGGCCGTAGAGTTCCATCAAGCCCATTGACATAGCCTGGCTGTCAGCCCTCTGCATGTCGGCTTCGTGGTTGCCGATGAGATAATTACGAGCACGATCTAGTTCATCCTGAGTAACGCCCTTTTCGCAGAGCTCCCTCCAAAGTTTCTGTATACCCTCTTCCGCTTCCTGCAATTTGTGCGGGCTACACGCCATATAGGCACCAAAAATGCCGCGATGACATGAAGAAGAATGCATAGGCGCTACGGTGTAAGCGAGGCTTTGTTCGTCGCGCAGCTTGATAAACATCTGACCGCCGCTGCCGCCGAGCACGCTGCTCAAAAGGTCGAGCGCATAACGGTCGGGATCGTGCCAGTTAAGGCCCAGGGTGCCGACGACGAGATGAACCTGCTCCCGTTCCTTGCTGATCTGAAAGGTGCCGGGCTCGAGCTGCGCCGGTGAGCTCACCACCAAATCTTTGGCCTTGGGGACCGGCTTGTTCAAGTCTTTAAAGAGCTCCTTGAGCTGGTCCATCACATCCTCGAAAGGAATGCGGCCGACGCCGCTGATGATCCAGTGCGAGCCGTCCCGCCACTTTTTAAAGGCCTTGAGGAGGCCTTCCGAAGTCCAGGCCTGGACGTTCTCCTCGGTTCCCCACACCGGATGACGATAGGGGTGATCGCTGTAGAGGGCCTGCTGGAAGCGGCGCATAGCCAAAGACGCAGGCGAGTCCTTCTCCATGTGGATATCGTCTTTGATCTCGAGCTTGGTGCTCTCGAGCTGATCCGAGTTGAAGACGGGACGAAGGATGCATTCCGCCCAGAGCGGCAGGAGATCGTCGGTCTGCTCGGTGAGGCATTGCAGTTTGAGGCCGCAGCTGTCGCGGCCGGAGAAACCCGCGAGCACCGCGCCGCGCCCTTCGATAGCCGCGAGCATCTCGTCGTAATCGAGGCTTTCCGTCGCTGTCCCGAGGAGGTCGGCGATCATATGGAAGAGCCCGGTTTCCTTATCGTTTTCGATGCGAAGGCCACCGGAGGCGACGGCCATGATGTTCAGGAGCTCGGCGCGTTCCTGCTGACGATAGATGACGGTGACCTGCGGCGTGAGGGCTTCTTTGTAGATGCCGTCGGCGTCGGGCTTGATATGGCTCTTCGCCTTCGATTGCGCGGGTTCGGCGAAGCCCTTGAAGAAGGCCTTCCTCACGTCTTCCGCATCCATCGCGATGGTCTTCGGCAGGATGCAGGCGAGCACCGCGCTCTCCGGCAGGATCCAGCGATTCACGGCGGCGCTGATATCGTAGGGCGTAAGGCGGTTCATCCGCGCTTCGACCACGTAATCGAAGAGCAGCTCGTGCGGCGTCTGCAGGGCGTTGCCGATCACCCGCGCCTGGCCGTTCACCGTTTCCTCGCTGTAGATGCGGTCGGCTTTCGCGTTCGCGCGCGCGCGGTCGAGCTCCTCCTGGGTCACGGGTTCCGTGTAACGCAGGCGGGCCAGCTCTTCGCCGAGGGCTTCGACGCAGGCGAGGAAGGTCTCGTCGCGCGGCATCGCGCTGAGTTCGATCACGCCGCCGAACCGGGGCGAGAACATCGAGCAGCCGACGACGCTCGTGAGCTGCTTCTCATCGCGTATCTTCCGATGAAGGCGCGCGGACTCGCCGCTGCCGAGGGCGAAGGCCGCGATATCGAGCGCGAGCATATCATCGTGCATGAGCGCGGGAGCGGGAAAGGAGACCTCCAGCCGCGCCTGCTCGTAATCGCCCTCGACGATATGCACGGTCGCCGCTTTGGGGCTCTGCACCTGGAAAGGCAGGGATTCGGGGACGTCTTTCGAAGGCTGGGCGCCGAAATGCTTTTCCACCGCCTTCATCAGCCGGTCGGCTTTCACGTCGCCCACGCCGATGAGTTTCATGTTCGAGGGCTGATACCACTTCTTGTGGAAGCCGGCGACGTCCGCCCGGGTAAAGGCCCGGATGTTCTTTTCGAAGCCGATGATGGGCTGCGCGGCCGGGGTGCCGGCGTAGATGGTCGAGAAGATCTTGCGGCCCAAAGCGTGGCTCGGGCTGTCTTCGCCGCGCTTCATCTCTTCGAGGATCACTTCCTTCTCGCGGTCCAGCTCCTCGGGATCCAGCGTGCTGTGGAAGATGGCCTCGGCGAGGATCTCCACGGCTTCGGCCGCGTGGGTCGACGGCAGGGTCAGGTAATAGACGGTGTGATCGAAGCTGGTATAGGCGTTCATCTCGCCGCCGAGGAATTCCACTCGCCGCGACAGCTCGCCGACCGCGAAGCGGCGCGTGCCTTTGAAGAGCATGTGCTCGAGGCAATGGCTCATGCCCTCTTCGCCCGCGAGCTCGTGGATGGAACCCACGTGGACCCAGCACTGCAACGCGAACATCTTCGAAAAGCTGTTTTCCTGAATACAAACGTCGAGGCCGTTCTCTAAGTGCTTTCTCAGCATCGAGCCCTCTTTTAGAGTTTCATAGTGACAGAAAGATGCACTGAGCTTTGGAGATCCTTGCTATCAGGATAGTTTCGACTCAGTGCGTAAGCGAGAGAAAAATTCTTCTGATAAAGCCCTATGCCGCCGGCGGCGACGTCGTGCTTATCACCGCCTACGTTCTTGCCCGCGGCCGCGAAGAACCGCACGATGTCGAGCGCCTGGGCCTGGCCGCCGACTATCATCATCTTCTCTTCCGGCTGGTTCACCGGCGTGGGAGTCGCCAGCGCCTGCAGGGCGATGGTGCCTTCCTCGGTCAAGGGCTGGCCTTCGAGGTAAGCGCTGCGCGCCCTGCTGCGATAATCGGTGTAGAGGGCGAAATTCGGGATTTCGTAGGCGAGGCCGGCCCGATAGGTTCGCGGCGAGACGTCCTTGAGCTTGTCGTTGTTGAGGTTCTCCGCCGAAGCCCCGAAGCGGAGGCTGCCGCTCAGCTGGGCCACGATCCCCGCGCCCAGCGTGAAGCCCTTGACGGTCTTTACTTCGGCGCTGGTCGGATCCTCGGCTTCCACGTAGTTGCCGGCGAGGCCGATCGAAGCCATCGAGGTCGGGATCGCGAACGCGAGGCTGCCCCGGCGGCGAACCGGGCTATCGATCTTATCGCGTTTGTCGCGCGGCTCGAGGGAATCGGAAAAACCCGTGTATTCGAACGCCGTCGTCCACTTCGAAGTCGCGCCGTCGATGGCGGCGGCTCTATAGAAGGGCCGGCCTTCGCGCGGCCAGACATAGGTGCCGCCGACGTCATAAGTCTTGTGGAGGAAGAGCATCGCGGGGTTGATATGGATCGCCGACTGATCGGTGACCAGAGCCGACCCCGAATCGCCGAGCGCGGCGCCGTCTCCACCCGTGGCCGAGATTTCGTCCGGAAGCACACTGCGTGAGGCGGCGAGACCAGGGGAAGCGAGGACAGAGGCCAGAGCCATGGCAACGGACCACGACCCGAGGTGGAGAAAGCGCATGATTTACCTTTCGCGACGAGGCGCGACTTACTTGGCCTCGGTGGGCTTCGGCTTAGGCGCGCTTTGGATGTGAGACTTCTGAATTTTGAGGAACGTGTTGGTGCCAGCCTCGAGCGTCACGAACTGATCCGCGATCGCCTTGATGCGACCGATGATGCCACCCGTCGTCACAACTTCGTCACCGACTTTAAGTCCTTCGATGAGGCCGAGCTGCTCTTTGGCTTTCTTCTGCTGAGGACGAATCACGAACAAGTACATGATAACAAGAAGTGCCCCAGGCATCACGAGTATTTCAAGAAGACCTGGTTGGGCTGGCTTACCAGCTGCTTGGGCGTAGGCTACGTCGCTAAAGAGTTGGAGCAGAGACATGAATCACCTCATAACTTTGAGGCCCCGACTGTACCTCCGCCGTCCACCAAATGCAACGGCGCAGCCGAAAGTTCATGGATCTGCCGCGATTCCACCTTCGCAATACGAACGGAGCGCATGACGAGCCGGAGGAACAGGAGAAGGGTGATGATGTTGGCGCCGAAGAAGAGCACGAAACCCAAAGCCTCGAGGCCGCGCGCGATGTATTCGGGGTGTTTGAGATAACGATAAGGCCCGTTCGCCGCGCGAGGCATATCGGGGATGTAGATGCAGCGTTGCGTCCAGAGCCGCCCCAAGGAGCGCATCGCCCAGGTCCTGAAGACAAAACCCAGGAAAATCAGAGTGATGCCGGGGATCGGCAGGGCTTTGAGAGACCACTCCTCCGGCAGCACCCAGCTGAGGAGCGCGGCGATCAGAGGAAAGATCACCACCAGAAAATAGTAGCGCTTCATCTGAGCCGGGATGAGCTCTTCGCCTTCGACCGTCGTGAGGTAATCATAATTATAAGAATGGACGCGGCGCTCACCCGCATAGACGAGCGCGGTCGCCAGCAGCAGCAGCAATGCCGGAGATTCGGAGCGAATCAGGTCTGCCGATATTCCCAAGGATAGTCCCTCGTGTCCTTATGAAGTCCATGGCTGCATCTTAGCATAATCGAAAGAGGAATTCTAAGTCGATGGTAAGTCTTAAACGAACCTGATATGAATTTTCCCATAAGCCCTCTGGACAGACCCCGGTCTGCTCCCTCTTCGTCCAAGGACATTCCCTATATGGTGAACCTTCAGAGCCTCAATGCCGAGCAGTATGAAGCCGTGACGCAAATCCACGGACCGGTGATGATCATCGCGGGAGCCGGCACAGGCAAGACGCGCGTGATCACCTACCGCATCACGCACATGCTGAGCCAGGGC
>JASLCY010000519.1 GCA_030151925.1 Oligoflexus sp. | reverse complement strand
GACGCGAAGGGCAAGATCCTCGACATCGAAGCCCCGGTTCAGGTCCTCGCGGAAGAAACGGCCTGGGCTTGCAAGGTGGTCGACCTTCCGCCGAACCAATTGAATCCCAAGACCTTCGCCAAGGAGATAATCGACAAGGTCAAAGGCCTGACCCATGTCACGGCTCAGGAGATCGTCGGCAAGGCCCTCGTCAAGGAAGGCTTAAACGGCATCTATAGCGTCGGTAAAGCGGCCGAGGAAGAACCTCGTCTCGTCATCCTCGATTACAAACCGCGCGGCGCGAGCAAGACCGCCGTGCTCGTCGGCAAAGGCGTGTGTTTTGATTCCGGCGGGCTCAGTCTTAAGGTCGGCGGCTCGATGGTCGGCATGAAGGGCGATATGGGCGGCGCCGCGGCCATCATCGGCGCTTTTGCGGCTCTCGCGCGCAACCGTTATCCGCAGCGCGTCGTGGCAGCCGTGGCGCTGGTGGAGAATGCGATCGGCCCCAACGCTTATCGCAACGACGACATCATCAAGATGCATTCGGGGAAAACGGTCGAGATCAACAACACCGACGCGGAAGGCCGTCTGCTGCTCGCCGACGCGCTCTCTTACTGCGGCCGCAAATACAAGCCCCAGGTGATGATCAATGCCGCGACCCTCACCGGCGCGCAGCTCGTCGCCACCGGTCTCCTGCACGCGGGCGTCGTGTGCAACAGGACGGATCTTGAGCAGCTGGCCCAGAAGGTCGGCCGTGAGACGGGTGATCTGGTGAGTCCCCTACCCTTCGCTCCCGAGCTCTTCCAAAACGAATTCAAGAGCCAGGTCGCCGATATGGTGAACTCCGTGAAGAATCGTTCCAACGCGCAGAGTTCATGCGCCGCCCAGTTCGTCTACAGCCACATCGATGACCTCGATATTCCGTGGCTGCATATCGACCTCGCCGGCCCCGCCAGCACCGTCAACGGCCTCGGCACGGGTTACGGGATCCAGCTGATCTCCCGTCTGGCCCGCGAATACATTTGAACTCTTATCTCTAAGCACGGGGCGGGACTTCGCGTCTCGCCCCGTGCGTTCGTATCAGCTCAATTCCGGGCGCTAAGCTTGCCGGATTCCAACGTTCTTTGGATAAAGAGGTCGCCGGTGTCGATGCCGTTCGCCACATAGTGGTGCGCGTCCCAGTTATCGGCCGGGGCATCGATCTCGATGTTCCACACCACTGGCGCATGACCGGCTTCATGGCCCTTCACCTTGATCGCTTCGATCTTCGCCCAGCGGCCGGAAGCCAATTGGATTTCCTCGCCCACTTCCAGCTGGAACGCCGTCTTCATACCCGAACGGGTCGGGAACGGGTGGTTACCCGTCGCATTCAGCTCGTCGCCCGCGGTTTTGATCGTCAGCAGAGGAACTTTCTCGGGACCGCGGCTCAGGTGATGGATAGGCATCGCCTTCTTCAGTACGGGGTTCCAGACCTTATCGCCTTCCGCGATCTGGTCGATACGCTTCTCGGTTTTACCGTCGCCCATCAGGATCTTCGTATCCTCCGACACGCAGCCGCAGTTGTCGCGAGCCATGAGGAACTGACGACGGCAGGTGTTGACTGAATAAGCGTAAAAGTGTCCTTTTTCGAAATAATGCTCATCGTTCAGATCGATGGATTTATCGTCATCGAGGTTAAAACATACTTTTTTCTGGGTTATGCCGTATTTATGCGCTTCCTGGTAAACCCAAGCATCGGTCATATCACCGGCGTCTTTGCCGCTGAGCTTGGCTTCCGAAAAGTGAGCGCCGATCGTATCACCGCCATAGATCTGGCTTGGATCATAGGTGTCGCCCAGATAAGGGCATTGTTCAGTACACTTCGTTTGATAATCATGGACCGTTACGCCGTTGTACGTATCGTATGCGGTTGCCGCGACGTTGGTTTTCACGGTGAACTCGCGGTTGTTGTTGCCGCCTGAGGCGAGTTTGCCGTCGACGCCGTAGAGTTGCATGCGCACTTTATGGGAAGGAGGCATGCTCACGCTCTCCGTCGTGCCCGATTCGCTGCAAGACGATTGGTCGAACTGAATATCCTGGTTCGTCAACGCCTGTCCGACGGTAACCTCGACCGGATCACCGATGGCCTGGTCCTCCGAGTCCCAGGTCGTAGCCCTGTGAGTCGGCTTGCCGTTGACCACGCCCTTGATATTCTCATCGGTGTCTTGCGTGATCTTCGCATAATAGACGATGCCTGAACCGAAGGCCTGGAACTGGTAAGTGCCGGGATCGAGCGTCATGTCTCCCGTCACGGTTTGATAGGAGCCGGTGTTCTTCTTACGATACTTGAGGACCGGGTCGCGGGCCTCGGGCGCCTGCATCGGCACGCGGAAGCTGTTCGACAGGACCTTGCCGCCCTCTTTGGTCGTCACCTTGATATCGACCGAGGTCACGAGGTCCATGGCCGAGGCGTTGTCGCGGTTTACGTTTATGATCTGCACGGTATAGGGCTGCGATGAGCTGCCTGCGGCGGAAACGGCGCTTTCGCCGTTCGCCAGCACTTTGAGCGCCTGCTTCATCTCCTGCGTGGAATCGCTGGCGAGGTTCATCGACACGGAATTGGCGCTGGCGAGAGACGCGGCGACGGATAGGTTGCCGTTCTGCTTCAGGCTCCAGTTATCATCGAAGTAGTTGGTCGCGAGGAAGCCGGGAATGTAGCGGCCGCCCTGTTCCCTTGGTGAAAGCAAGGCCTTGAACCGCGCCGCGGCGTTGATGGCCGCTTCGTGCTTCTTATCGGAGTCGCGGCGAACGTTGGCAGCCGCGACGGTGTTCTTCGCCGAGGATCGGTAGTTTTGCACGGTCATAGCCGTCAGGCCCACCGCGGTTATTGTCACCGCAACGACCGCCGCCATGGAACCGTCTTGTCTTGTTTTCATACCAACCTCCTCACCAAAGGGACTCTATGAACTAGAGTCGGCAAGGTTTTTAAAAAACCTTAGAAAAGTGCGAAGAAAATTGAATATGGGAACATAGGTTATATATTCCGGAGACTTATAGAGTTCTTAGGGGTGGAAAGATCTCTTCGGGCCTAGCCGTGTTAAACTATTGCTATTAGATCCTTAGCCAATTCCGCCTCCGAGGGTGCAGCGCGATATGCAAAAAAGCTCGCAAAAACTGAG
>JASLCY010000476.1 GCA_030151925.1 Oligoflexus sp. | reverse complement strand
TCAAGGATCAGGTCATAGGCGGGGTCGTCGGCATTCTTTCGCCTCAACCCGCGAGCTGCGCCGCGGACGGGGCAACGGATTGCCTCACGAGCGTCTCCTATCCCTCGATGGACAAGACGGCCGTGGAGAGCAAACAGGATCGTTTTTTGAGCTCGATGACGGTCGGCGGCGTGCAGGGGACGATGGAGAGCTGCACCGCGGATGGCGAGACGTTCTGCGTTGCGAGCACGAACTTCCCATCGGTAGGTTTGACGACTCTCAATGCGAACAAAAACAAAATCCCCGACACTCTCGATCTCGGGGGCGTTACGGGAACCTTCACCGGCTCCGCTCCATGCAGCGCCTTGGGCTCCAACTGCAGGCTCCCGGCTTATGCGCTCTCGAGCCAGCCGCTCAAGGCGCTTGATTTCAGCGCCTTCGACGCTTCCTCGATTCGCAGCGGCGCCACGCTCGCCGGCATCGCGGGTACCTATCCGAGTACCGGCAACCCGCTCGGCAGCGCCGATGGTTATGCGGATCTCGACTCGTTCAACACCCAGATCGCGAACGACGCGAACTTCGGTTGGTTCGACGAGACCGGCCAGCGGCATACGGCCCATGGTTACTCGGACCTGACCGCGGCCAATATTCGAAGCGGAATCACGCTCTTCACCGTCCCCGGTTCGTGGGTCGTCCCCACGCCCTGGAACGTTCGGCGCAACGTGAGCATCACGACGGATACGAAGGGCAAGATCTTCACCTCCTGCCGCAACAAACGCGACCCGAGCTTTCATGATATCGACGGCCCGACCCGTGCCGCTAGCGTTTCGTCCAATATCCTCACGGTCGTCAATCATGGATGGGCGAGCGACGATAATATTCGTTTCGACTGGGGCCGCAACGGCAGCTCGGGCATCTCGGACACGGTTCTCTACGGCGTGATTCGCATCGATAACGATTCTTTCCGCATCTACGACGTCTCCGATGCTACGAAGACTCCCAAAAGCATCGGGAACACGACGGGCCTCGGCGTCTCCAAGGTCGGTGCCGGCACGGGGGGCCCTGATTCCTCGGTCTATTATTCGGCTTGGGAAACCGATACGGCGGCCAACAACAACGCCTTCGGCCCCGGCATCGACACGTTCTGCGTGAACACCGCCCACCCTGCCGAGGATAGGATCTGGGTCGACGTCACCACGGGGTCTTGCCAGCCTTCCAGGGATTGTCGTTATCACGATCGCGTCTCCAACCTCGAATGGTCGAAAGTCTTTCCCCCAAAAACCTGGGGCGGTGCCATCTATGCTTGCAATAACCTCACTTACGATGGCAAGGGCTCTTGGCGCCTTCCGACCTGGATGGAGCTCGAGGCGGCCGTCATACATGGCATCACGACGATAGGCGACAACAATTACTTAACGCATTCCAATCTCTCCTTATGGTGGTTATCCGCAACGAGGCCCTCCGGCTCCGCGAATCTGAACAAGGCACGGAACATCTTGCCGAAGGAGATGACAGCCGGCAGCTTAATCCCGCTCGATAGCCAAACCTACTACACCTGCGTTCGGGAGCATGACGGATGATGCGAAGTCTACTGCCCATGCTCGTCGCCATGCTCCTCGCCTCATGCGGGGACAAGCTCCTCGTTTCCGATGCCTCCCAGAATAATCCAGGGCAAACCCTCGTCATCGATTACGTGAGCCCCAGGCGCCTGGCTGGCGAATCGAGCATCATCCTCGCGGGTCATGGCTTCAAGCCGAACACGAAGGCGATGATCGATGGGGCGGAAGCGAATCGACTGTCCCTTCGCGCCGATCGTATGGTTATCGCCGTTCCCCTGATCCTGCCCGAGCGTTTCTTAAAAATAGAGCTCTTCGAGGGCGAGGTGCACGCCGATCGCGCTATCGTCCTCACCGGTATGTCCGAGGACGAGCTGCATCTTACCAATCTCGATCCGAGTCAGGTCTGCGACTCGGCGATTTATTTAAACGCGTCCGATCGTATCGTGATGGGAGAACAGTCCTGCGGCGACTCTCCGCTCCCGAGCGGCGCGAACGAACGCGATTCGAAGGTCGGCGCGCTCAAGACGACGACGCCGGATTGCGGGGATGAGCAGGAGATCGACTGCCGAACCAACGCTGATTTTCCCGCAGCTCACCGGCTCAGCGCGAGCGAAGCTCATCTGATCGCCGCGGGCACTGCGATCCTCGGCCTCGAGGGCAAGCTCCAGCCCTGCTCGACAGGCGGAAGCGACTGTCTTCTGATGGCCGCGAGCATGGAGCCGATCGACGCGCGGCTCGTCGTTCCGCAGATCTTGAGATCCGGGGCGACTCTCTTCGATACGATCGGGATCCTGCAAGATCTCCCCGCCCCGTGCACGGCGGGAGGGCAACTCTCTTGCGTCGCGCGGACCGCTTATCCGGCGATCGACGCCGCGCGTTTCATCGATCATAAATCCGAGGTGATGAGTTCGCTGGACGTCCTCGGCGTGAACGGGAGCTTGACGGCATGCGCTCCCAACGGCTCGAACTGTTATATTCCTCCTTACGACGTAAGCTCTCAGCCCCTCAAAGCCATAGACGCGACGCCTATCGATCCTTCGGTCATCCTGCAAAATTCCACTATCGGCGGCGTGACGGGTATTCTCCTGACCAATCCATCCGTATGTTCCGTCGACGGCGGCACCGCTTGCAAAGCCAGCGGTGGATATGCCGCGCTGGACAAGGCTCATGCGCATCGCAACCTGATGCGCAGCACTCTTACCTTGGGCGGGATCACGGGCCTCATGGACGACTGCGCGAGCGACGGCTCCTCGGCTTGTTTGGCCACCAACGCTTTTCCCGCCGTGCAGCTCTCTCGCGTGAACGCCGGTAAAAGCCAGATCTCCTCCGACCTCACGATCGGAGGCGTGGCCGGTACTCTGGCCACCTGCACGGCCGCGGCCTCTGATTGTTATCTGCCGCCCTACGAGCTCGTCACGCCGCAGACGCTCAAGGCGATCGACACGACTCCGATCATTCCGAGCCACATCCGATCAGGAGTGACGATAGCCTCCGTCACGGGTTCGGTCATCCCTACTTCCTCGGATTGCGCCGGCGATGGGCAGACGGCCTGCGTGGCCAGAACCGCCTTTCCAGCTCTCCAAACGAGCCAACTGACGGCGAATCTCGCCAGACTTTCGAACACGCTGACCATCGCTGGCCAAACCGGAGCATTGCCCGATTGTTCCGGCGAGAATCAAGGCGGCTGCCGAACCACGGATGATTATCCCGCGATCGACAAGGATCGTCTCGTCACCAATCTCTACCGGATCCCGTCCACGGTTTCCCTCATCGGCGAGACCGGAGCCTTGAGCGACTGCGGCGCCGGCGGGTCGGGGTGCTATATTCCGCCTTATGCGGCCGGCACCCAGAATCTCAAGGCTATCGACTTTGATGCGATCACGGCCTGCAACATCAAGAAGGGCTCGACGATACTCGGCGTCACGGGCGATTTTCCCAGCAGCGCCTGTAGGATGTCCCATGCCGATGCCAATGCCGAGTTGAAGGCCTCCACGTTCAACTCGCAGCTCACGAATTCGGCGGCTTTCTCCTGGTTCACCTCGACCGGCGCTCGTTTATCGGCGGCCGGCAGCAACGATATCATCCCGAATAATATCCGCTCGGGCGTCGTGCTATTCGGTGTGACGGGCAACGTGCTCTCGTTGCAACCTTGGGATGTCCGTTACGGAGTTCCCTACGGTCTGGGCAACACGGGACGGCTCAAGATGAATTGCCGGGATCTAGCCGATCTTTCGCAATGGGATGCATCCATGCCCATACCCGCGTCCTGGTCGCAGACCACGGATCTCGTGACGACGACGGGGCCGCACGGGCTCGCCATAGGCGATACGGTGCAGCTCGTCACCACCGCGACCAGCACTCAGATCCAGACCGGCAAGAATTACAAGGTATCCGCTGTCGGCTTCACCACGACGAACTTCAAGCTCACTACGGACAACGACTCGACTCAGGTCGATCTCGATCTGGATTCGAACGCCTCCTCTTACATCATGAAGATGAACGGCGGCAGCGCCGACCTCATGGACACCATAGATTCCACGGCTCTGCATCTTTCCCCGCCCGCCCTCAAACCCTGGGGTGACGAGCATGCCTGCTCGGGCTTCGACACGACGGGATCCAGCGACAACATCTGGAAGGACGTGACCAGCGCCGGCTGCAACAGCCTCACCGACCAATGTCGTTTCAAGGACCAGATCACCAACCTGGAATGGAGCCGTCGGCTCTTCATCACGTTCCCTAAATCCGGTATGGGATACTGCAATGAGATGACCTATGATGGAAAAGCCGATTGGCGCATGCCGACTATCTACGAATGGGCCGAAGCCTATAGCCATGGTTTCTGGGCTCTGAACAACGCCTACTGGAACCCATTGAGTGAAAAGGACGCTCGCCCGGATTTCTATTCCGCGACGGGAACGAGCTGGGATATCGGATGGGCACTCATCTCCATGGACAACGGCACGATCAGTGGCGATAACCCCTCCGGAACACATGGCATCGTTTGCGTGCGTGGGAATTGAATCCGAGAGCTTCCAGGAGTTCCGCAGGATCAAGCAAACTAAGATTACCTTGGTCCAGCCATAAAGGAGGCAATTCTGTCTCTCCCTGTTTGACCCTTTAACCTTGCCATTGTAGAGTGGGCTGACGATTCAGCTAACACTAGAGCACGATGGCGAAACCTATGGTCAACACACTGATAAACATCGATGTCCCGGATATAAAAGCAGCCGAGTTATTTTATTGCGGCGCCTTTGATCTGAAGGTCACCCGGCATCTGGGTGAGGGAGCTATAGAGTTGGAAGGGCTCGGGGTTCCTTGTTACCTGCTCGAAAAACCAGCGGGCTCGCGACCGATTCCGCTCTCGGAGCAGGAAAGGGATTATGCCAGGCACTGGACTCCCGTGCACCTGGATCTCACGGTGCAGGATATCCAGGCGGTCTACGAGCGCGCTCTGGCGCTCGGCGCCAAAGCTGAATCGGATATCCGGACCGCTCCTTATGGAAAGATAGTCCTGATGTCCGATCCCTTCGGCCACGGCTTCTGCCTGATCGAATTCAACGAGCTTGGTTATGATACCGTTACAACTGAGGCTTCGAATTAATTTTAACTTAAAAGAACCCTTCTCGATGACAGCTTCAATGTCAAGAGCGCGTCTTTCAGCCGAGACCAGGCATGCGCGAGCAAAAGCCTACACTTCCCGAATGTAAGAAGTGATGCTCGAGCACCGTTCCGGAATTGATAACGTATTCTGAAAGCATTTTCATGCATCGTGACAGATGCTAAAATGCTCGATGACAATATTCATTCATCAATTTCGGAGCTATCACAGATGAGACGATCCTCTTCCCTAGCTTCTTTTATTCGCTTCGCGCTGCCCCTGACGATCGCCGCATCCAGCCTCCTGCCGTCCGCTTGCAAGCATAGAAGCCAGGTAGACGAAGGATCGGGTCTTGCATCCTCCTCGAGCTCGTCGGCGAGTCTTGATGATGCCAAGTATGGCTTCGACGGCGCTTTTCCGGTCGCGGCCGGACTTATGGCGACGAACTGGAAATGGCAAGGCAGTGGTTTAGTCGGCTGGGGATCGGCCAACAGCTTCACCACTCTTCTTGACTATATGTATGTAACGGGTTCGCCCGAGTACAAGTACGTCATCGATATGGTCTATGCTGCCAATGTCGGTAAAGGCGAGAAGAACTTCATCAATGACTTCTACGATGACACAGCCTGGTGGGGACTCGCCTGGGTTCGCGCCTATGACGTCACCAAAGATCAGAAATACCTCGATGCGGCCAAGACCATAGCTGATTACATCTTTCAGAACGGCTGGAACGATGCGATCTGCAAAGGCGGCCTATGGTGGAAACGCCAATCCTATAAAGCTTCCATCAGCAACGAGCTGTCGCTTAAACTCGTTGCCAGCCTCCATAACCGCATCCCCTACGATACCAACTACCTGGACCTGGCGGTGAAGGAGTGGAATTGGTTCGTTGCGTCCGGTCTGATCGGTGATGACTATCTGGTCCGGGACGGACTCAACGGTGATTGCGAAAAAACGGGCGGGATATACAGCTACAACCAGGGTGTGTTCCTCGGAGCCGCTGCTGAGATGTATCAGGCCACTGCAGATAGGCAGTACCTCGATCTCGGCCGTAAACTCGCTGAGGCCAGTCTCAAGTCCTTCGTCGATGAGAACGGCATTCTCCAGGATCAACGCGGAGGTGAATGCAGGCCGAACAGCGACAGCAGCGATGGAGTGTATTTTAAAGGCGCCTATGTCCGTAACCTGCGTGAGTTCAACGCCATAGCCAAAGACGATAAGATCGCGAGCACGTTGAAGCTCAGCGCCGAAAGCGCCTGGAAAAACTCGCGGGCGGATTACGATGCCATGGGCTATTGCTGGCAAGGGCAGCCGGACGTTATGCGCTCCGACCGGCAGACGATCGCTCTCGACCTGATGAACAGTGTCGTGCCGCAGAAAGTGAAGAATCTCGCCCTCGGCAAGAAGGCGAGCACGTCGGCTGTGAGCTGCAATAGCAGCGAAACGCCCGCTAATCTCACGGACGGCTCTAGCAAAACCAAATGGTGCGCTGCGAATAGCGGGGACGGCGTCGCGGTCGATATCGATCTCGGTTCCATGCAGCAGCTGCATCGGATCCGCATCTCCCACGCTGGGGTGGCTACGACCATGTTCGACGAGAGTAAGGAATATAACACCAAGGACTTCGAGATATTGGTCGCTGCCCATGCTAAAGGCCCTTGGCGCTCCGTGGCGAAGGTCACCGGCAATACTGCGAGCGGGACTTCGCATCGCTTGAATGAAAAGGCCCGTTTTATCCGTCTGCACGTCACCAACGCCGGCTCGGACAATACCGTACGCATCTATGAGGTATCAGCTGAGTGAAGGGATCGAAGAAGGTGGGTAAAAAATCGGATTTGAAGGGTTGAAGTCCTGATTGTTCCGGCACGAGAGTTGCGTTCAGAATCCCATGGCACGTTTTACTGGACGATTTAACCCGAAAAAGCTACCTTGCCTTGACCTGCGATCTTAAAGGCAAAGCTATGACCAATGCAATGAATCGGCCCTCCATGGGGCATGGTTTTAATGAGCCCCTGCCGTCGCCTCTTCGCGGGGCGATGAAAGATCTGTCTGAGAATGGCCGAAAGGAGCTCAGGAGACTCACTGGTTCGACGCCGGCTGCTTTTATGGGAAACGTCGCCCTCAACTGGGCCTGGATCATAGGTGCGTCTTCCGCAGCTGTATTGAGTCATAACCCTTGGGTTTATGCGGGCGCGGCCATCATGAATTCATCGCGGCAGGTCTTCGCCGCGCTTCTCATGCACGATCAGGTCCACCACAGCGGCATTCGCGGGAAATGGGGCGACCTGTTTGCCAACGTCTTCTGCGCTTGGCCGATTTTCGTTGATCTCAATAGCTATGGCAGCATCCATCTTGCCCATCATCAGCACTTCTTCTCGGAAGCCGATCCCGACGCGCACCGCAAAACAGGTGACGAATGGGCCTTTCCGATGCCGGCGTCGAGACTCGCCCGACTCTTTGCCAAAGATCTTTCGGGCCTCAACACGCTCGCGGCGCTCCGCGCCAAAGGACGATCGACGATTCCTCTGCAGCCGCGGAGCCAGGAGACTTTCAAAGGCCTTCGCATCTTCTTCTACTTGTCGCTCGCGTCGGCTATCCTCGCATCCGGACAGATTTGGAACGTGCTCGTCCTCTGGGTCTTGCCTCTCGCGACATTGACGCTCGCGAGGACGCGCCTCGGCGCGATTTGCGAGCATGCTTATGATCTCAAGGATCCGACTGTCGAGAACAGCACGCCTATTATAGAACAAGGTTTGATCGGTAGGATCTTCTTTCCGACGTTGAACTTCGGCTATCACATCTACCATCATGTCCGGCCGAGCATAAGTTTCATCAACTTGCCGCGCGTCCATCGGGTGTTTAAAGAGGAGGGTTTGGTCGATGAGGCCCTTGTCTTCAAAGGCCAGCTGCGATTTCTTTGGTATATGCAGACGCGTGAAGTGTTGCCCCGGAAAAATTGGGCTCTGGCGAGAGCCCTCGCAGCGC